>NZ_DAOMPX010000001.1:136021-164593 GCF_035445025.1 Citricoccus sp.
CGGTGAAGTCGAAGGCCCCCGGGCCGTAGACGGCCCGGTACCGCTCGATCCAGTCCGGCAGCAGCCACACCCGGTGCAGGAACTGCACGTGCTGCGGCTGCCGCTTCATCGCCCAGGTGGCGAACACCAGTTCGGCGAGGTCGGACTCGATCAGGTAGGTGCACTGGCCGGCCGGCGTCATCCCCAGCATCCCCAGTCGTCCCGGTTCGACCATGTGGCACTCCAGGATGCTGCCCCAGTCCCACCAGAGCAGGCTGGTCGGGGTCCTCAGGTAGAACCCGAACTGGTTGACACAGAGCATCCCGCCCTCGAGATGGTGCCAGGACGGCTGCACCGCCCGGGCGGCGGCAGCCCGCCGTCGGGCGTTCCCCACGGCCCGGCCGAGCGCTGCCCCGGCGGTGATCGCCAGGCCCCCGCGGCCGGTGGCGAGGAAGAAGCCACCGTCATGGGCGTAGGACCCGTCCCCGCGCGCCTCCAGCGCATACACCGAGAACGGGGCGACGGCCACGATGCGGTTCTCCGGGTACGTCCCACCGACCGCGAAGTCCACGGGCACCGGGAGGATCTGGTCGAACTCGCCGTGGACGTGGGCATGGATGACCTGTGCCGTCCGCAGCAGCATCCGGTCCCGCTGCGACCACCCCGCTCCTGCGCCGTCGACCCCCATGTCAGCCACCCTAGGGGGCCGAAGGGGCACGCGTCGACGTTGTCCACAGGACCCCTGGCCTTCCCGGAGCGGGAGCCCCGGCCGCCTGCCGGCGGCTCAGCCCCTCGCGGCGTAGGCGACCAGTGCGCCGGCGAGCCCGACGTTCTTGAGGAACTGGATCCGCTGCGGCACTCGCCGGGCCGTCTCGGTCTCCTTCCAGAACGGGTGCCCGACCATCGTGGTGGCGAGCATCGACAGGCTCAGGCCGCCGGCCGCGGCCCGGGGCAGCACGCCGAGCGCCAGCGCCGTGCCCCCGGCGGCCATGGCCACGCCGTTCGCGCGCACGGCGAGCTCCGGTTCGGGGATCCCGGCCTGCTCGACGAGCGCCACCCGGCCACCCGGTTCCTTGGCGGCCTCGTAACCGAGCCAGACGAACGGTGCGGCGAGAGCGGCGCGGCCGAGGAACTGAACGGCATTCATGGGAACTTCCTTCTCTGGACGGCAGGGATGCGGGCCGGTGCCCGGACGGCACGGCCTCCAGCCACGGTAGCCCGACCGGCGTGTCCTGGCGCGACACCGCGAGGGGACCGGACACGATCACCCCTACGATCGGGGATGTGACCTCCCAGAGACGCCGCGTCGCGATCGCCTGCCAGGGCGGTGGCAGCCACACCGCCTTCACCGCCGGGGCCCTGTCCCGGTTCCTGCAGCCCGATGTCCTGGCCGAGCACCAGGTCGTCGGCCTCAGCGGTACCTCGGGAGGTGCCATCTGCGCGGCGATCGCCTGGTCGTCGCTGCTGCACCGCCGGCCCGGGGATGCCGAGCACCTGCTCCGGCGGTTCTGGACGGCGAACAGCGCGTCGAGCTGGCCGGACCAGGTCGTCAACGCGATGGTCCTGTGGGGCCAGCGGTTGTCCGAGACGGTGGCCGTCCCGGTCGTCAGCCCGTATCTCCACGCGGGCGCCGTGTGGAGCTCCGACCTCCTGCGGCGGCTGATCGACCAGACCGTGGACCTGGGGGCCGATCAGGAACTGGCCGCCGCCTCGATCAGTGACCCGATGCTCCTGGTCGGTGCCGTCGACGTCCTCAAGGGCGTGTTCCGGACCTTCGACAGCCGCGACGGCGAGATCTCGACGGACGCCATCCTGGCCTCGGCCGCCATCCCCACGATCTTCCGCTCCGTCCGCCTCGGCCGGAGCGTGTACTGGGACGGCCTGTTCTCCCAGAACCCCCCGGTCCACAAGCTGCTGGACTCCGAACCGGACGAGATCTGGGTGATCCAGGTCAACCCCTCGCAGGTCGAGGACGAGCCCACGACCGTGGGGGAGATCGCGACCCGCCGCAACGAGCTGTCCGGCAACCTCTCCCTGTACCAGGAACTCGGCTTCATCGAACAGGTCGACAAATGGCTGGCCGACGGCACCATCCGTTCTCATCGGGTCCGGCACATCACGGTGCGCATCCTGGAGATGCGGCGCACGGACGCCACTCGCGCCTGGGGCCATGCCAGCAAGCTCAACCGGGATCCCGCGTTCATCGACGAGCTGATGGAACTGGGTCGGCACCAGGCACAGGACCAGGTGGACGCCATGGCCCTGGAGCGCGCGTGGGGCGACGAGGACCGCGAACCGGGCTCGCTCATGGGCCGGTTCCGGCCCGGCGCGGTGGTCTCGAGCACCCACCCGCTGGCACCCCTGGAGGCGACGGCGGACCCCGAACGGATCCGGGGGTTCCTGGACGAGTTCGGCCTGCGGGTCGAGACGAGCCGCGCCCGGGTCTGCGAGGACGGTGCCCGCTGGACCGTGCACTCGGTCTCGGACCGCAGGATCAGCGCCCGCGTCCGGGCCTTCTTCGACGAGGGCCGCATCGCCCGGATGACCGTCTCCGAGGACTGATCCCCCGGGGTGGTCCGCCCGACCGGCCGGTGATGTCCCTCAGGCCGAGGGCCCCGGCGGACCCCACGGCCAGAGCAGCCACCCTCCGGCCAGGAGGCAGCACGCGCAGAGGAGCCAGAAGAGTCCGGTCCACAGCGCCGCCGGGACCCCGGTCAGCCGGGCCAGCTGGTCGACGTCGCTGTCCGGACCGCGCCCGGCGCCGGCCGCCCGGCCCAGGCCCCGGCGCCGGGCCCGGCGTCGCTGGCGCTGGAGTTCCACGACGGCCCGGGGCGCGCAGAGCAACAGCGACCACGCCACCACCTGTGCGACCGCGGAGAGGACGAGGGGCGAGGCCGCCCAGGACAGCGCGGCGACGGCCACCCCCGTGACGAGCACGACCCACAGCCCGTAGAGGTTGCGCACCAGCAGCAGCATCAGCGCGCAGAGCAGGACGAAGGACCAGAGCCAGGCGGCGGCGTAGCCGGCGCCCGCGAGCCACGCACCCGCGAGCCCGACGACGGCCGGGGCCGGGTACCCGGCGGCCAGCATCAGCACCATCCCGGGACCACGGGGACGGCCCCGGGACAGGGTCACCCCGGAGGTGTCCGAGTGCAGGCGGATGCCGCTGAGCCGGCGCCCCGAGAGCACCGCCACCGCGGCGTGCCCGGCCTCGTGCGTGAGCGTGGCCAGGTGGCGGACCGCCCGGTAGCCCGCCGGACTCCAGGCGAGCAGGAGGGCGAGGCCGGCCATGGCCAGGGCCAGCGGCCAGTCCAGGTCCGGCTGGGTGCTGGTCACGCGCTCCCAGAGCCCGGTCAGCACGTGGGTGCCGGCGCCCTCCGCGAGGGACCGGGGAGGCGGACCATCAGAAGCCCCCGGCGTCGGGTGCCATGTTCGAGAACCGCGAGTAGTGGCCCTGGAAGCCGACCACGATGGTCTTCGTCGGACCGTTACGGTGCTTGGCGACGATCAGGTCGGCCTCGCCGGCGCGCGGGGACTCCTTGTCGTAGATGTCCTCGCGGTGCAGCAGGATGACCATGTCGGCGTCCTGCTCGATGGAACCGGACTCACGCAGGTCGGAGACCTGGGGCTTCTTGTCCGTGCGCTGCTCGGAGCCACGGTTCAGCTGGGACAGGGCGATGACCGGGACCTGTAGCTCCTTGGCCAGCAGCTTGAGGGCACGGGAGAACTCGGCGACCTCCTGCTGGCGGGACTCGACCTTCTTGCCGGAACTCATCAGCTGCAGGTAGTCCAGCACCACGAGCTTGAGGTCGTGCTTCTGCTTCAGCCGCCGGCACTTGGCACGGATCTCCATCATGGACATGTTCGGCGAGTCGTCGATGAAGAACGGCGAGTCGTTCAGCCGCCCGACGGTGGCGGCGATCTTGGACCACTGCTCGTCCCGGATGGTCCCCTTGCGCAGGTCCTGCAGGGCGATCGTGGCCTCCGCGGACAGCAGGCGCATGGCGATCTCGTTCTTGCCCATCTCGAGGGAGAAGAACACGGTGGTCATGTTGTGCTTGATGGCCGCCGAGCGGGCGAAGTCCAGCGCGATCGTGGACTTGCCGACGGCGGGGCGCGCGGCGATGACGATCATCTGCCCGCCGTGCAGGCCCTGGGTCAGCTCGTCGAACTCATAGAAGCCGGTGGGCACACCGGTCATCCCCTCGCCCTGGGACCCGGCGGCCTCGATCTCGTCCACGGTGTGCTCGAGGATCCCGGACAGGGGGACGTAGTCCTCGGACTGCCGGGTCTCGGCGACCTTGTAGACCTCGGCCTGGGCCTCGTTGACGATCTCCTCGACCTCACCGTCCTGCTGGTAGCCCATCTGGACGATCTTGGTGCCCGCCTGGACGAGGCGGCGCAGGACGCCCTTCTCGCGCACGATCTCGGCGTAGAAGCCCGCGTTCGCCGCGGTGGGCACGGACTGGACGAGTTCGTGCAGCACGGCCGGGCCGCCGACGCGGGCCAGCTCCTGGCGCTTGTTGAGCAGGTCCGCGACCGTGACGGCGTCGGCGGGCTCACCGCGTCCGTACAGGTCGATGATCGCCTCGTAGATCATCTCGTGCGCCGGCTTGTAGAAGTCGTTGCCGCGCAGCAACTCCACGACGTCCGCGATCGCGTCCTTGGAGAGCATCATGCCCCCGAGCACCGACTGTTCGGCGACGAGGTCCTGCGGGGGAAGGAGGTTGGCCCGCGAGGAGCCGGTGCCGTCGGTGGAATCGAAATGCTCGAATGCCAAGTAGTTGATTCCCTTCCCTATGACCGGACGGCCCGGTAACTCCCCGCGGTGCGGTGTCCCTAGGAGCCCGTCGCATCGGGACCCCGATGCGACGGACTCCCCAGGCGATGCCAGCCGGATGTGCGCCATGAATCCTAGCCAATACCCGGCTCGTCCTGTGGGGGTACCACGTGAGACTACTCGCCTGCGGAACCCCGCTCAAGCACAATGTCCACAGCTTCTGTGGATAACGTGTGGATTCACCGGGTTGTGGTGTGCACAGAGTGGGGAAAACTCTGGGGATGCGCCCCCACCCTCGTCCACAACCCTTGTTTGACAAGGGCGTTTTCTTTTCCAGGCCTGTGGATAGAAAGGAATTTCGCTGGGGATTACTGCTGGGGAACTAGCATCCCGGTCCCTGGGAACGCAACTTCGCCCGCCAGTTCTTCACAGTTATCCACAGGCTATCCACATGTTTTGTAATTGCCGTTGTAGCCGACCACGCGCTCCCGGCGCACCTCCTGGACGCCCGTGGTTCACCGGGGTGTCACGTTCGTCACCCTCTCACCGGGCGGGTGATCCCGGGCACCGATCCCCCGCTTCACATTCCCTCGGCGGCGCCGGGCTGGAAGGATGGCCGGATGACGTCCCACGAGAACTCGACGATGCCCGCCGGCGTCCCGGTGGAGGAGCCCGCTCCCCACGCTCACCATTCCGTCCACAGGGCCGACGCCGCGGCCCTGGACCGGGAGGTCCGCCATGGCGAATGAGCACTTCGACACCGCGGCGGCCACCTGGGACCTCGAACCGGGCAAGGCGGACGAGGCACGCAGGCTGGCGGATGCCGTCGCCACCCGGTTGGCCCTCACCGGCCGGGAACGTCTCCTGGAGTACGGGGCGGGAACCGGACTGGTCTCCCAGGCGCTCGTGCCCCACATCGGCTCCGTGACCCTCGCGGACAGCTCCGAGGGCATGCGCCGGGTGGCCGCGGACAAGGTCGCCCAGGGCCTGCTTCCGGCCGGCACCCGGGTCTGGGACCTGGACCTGGAGTCAGGCGGCACCCCGGACGAACGGTTCGACCTGATCGTGGCCAGCCTGGTGCTCCATCACGTGCACGACATCCCCCGCGTGCTGTCCGGGTTCCGCAGCCTGCTGGAACCGGGCGGGCACGTGGCGATCGCCGACCTGGACACGGAGGACGGGTCCTTCCACGCCCACCTGCACGACTTCGACGGCCACCCGGGCTTCGACCGTCACCAGCTGGCCCAGTGGCTCGTGCGGGACGGATTCGAGGACGTCTCGGTCGAGGACTTCACCACGATCGACAAGGACGGCACGTCCTTCCCCGTCTTCCTGGCCACCGCCCGGCGGTGAACGGTCGGAGGCGAACGATCTGCGGTGGACGCGCAGAGGCCGGCCGGCTCCCCGAGGGGAACCGGCCGGCCTCTGCGGATGCAGAAGGTGACTAGGAGGTCACTTCTTCTTGGTCTTGGCGGCGACGACGTCCAGGTCGATCACGGCCAGGACGTCCTCGTGCAGGCGGACATGCGCCTGGTACCGGCCGAGCGCCTTGATGGCGGTCGGCAGGGTCACGGTGCGACGGTCGATGCTGCCCAGGCCGGAGGCCTCGACAGCCTCGGCCACGTCCGCGGCCTTGACGGCGCCGAACAGGCGGCCACCCTCACCGGCGGTCACCTCGAGCTTGACCGGCGTGCCCTGCAGCTTCGCGGCGAGGGCCTGTGCCTCCTCGAGGGACTTCACGGCGCGGGTCTGGCGAGCCGTCTTGATGGACTCGACCTGCTTCTCCCCGCCCTTGGTCCACAGGGTCGCGAAACCGCGCGGCAGCAGGTAGTTGCGGGCGTAGCCGTTCTTGACGTCGACGACGTCACCGGCGGAGCCCAGGCCAGTCACTTCCTGGGTCAGAATGAGCTTTGCCATCTGTATCTGTTCCTTCCTCGACTCGCGCGATCAGCCGCGGCCAGCGCCGGAGTAAGGAAGCAGGGCAACCTCACGGGCGTTCTTGATGGCCTGGGCGATCTTGCGCTGCTCCTGCACGGTCACGCCGGTCACGCGACGGGCACGGATCTTGCCGCGGTCGGAGATGAACTTGCGCAGCAGGGCGACGTCCTTGTAGTCGATGACGGTGATGTCAGCGGCCTTCAGCGGGTTGGACTTTGGTTTGGGCTTACGGATCTCAGCCTTCGCCATCGTGGTGCTCCTTCAATCGTCGGGAGCCCGCAGAACGGTTCTGCGGGATGGGATCGCAGGCGGCGGGTGGCCGCCTGCTGCCGCCGTACGGGAAACGGTTCCCGACGGCGTCCGGCGGGGTCCGCGCCCCTCAGGGCACCTCCCCGCCGGGGGGATCGGTGATCGGCTCAGGTCCGCTCACCGGAGGTGATTCAGTACTGCTCGGATCAGAACGGGGGCTCGTCGTTGCCCGGGGTGTCCCAGGAACCCGCGGAGGTGGAGGACCCACCCCACGGATCGTTGGAACCGCCACCGGAACCCCAGCCGGCGTTGCCGCCGCCCTGGCCCCCGGCGTTCCCGCCCTGGTTGAACCCGCCGCCCTGGCCGCCGCCGAAGCCGCCACCCTGGCCGCCGCCGCCGAAGCCCCCGCCGCCCCCGCGGCCGGACTTGGTGACCTTGGCCGTGGCGTACCGCAGCGAGGGACCGATCTCGTCCACGTCCAGCTCGTAGGAGGTGCGCTTCTCACCCTCGCGGGTCTCGTAGCTGCGGGCCTTCAGCCGGCCCTGGGCCACCACGCGGGTGCCCTTGGTCAGGGACTCGGCCACGTTCTCGGCCGCCTCCCGCCAGATCGAGGCGCGGAGGAACAGGGTCTCCCCGTCCTTCCACTCGTTCGACTGGCGGTCGAAGGTCCGGGGGGTGGAGGCGATGGTGAAGTTCGCCACCGCGGAACCGGACGGCGTGAACCGCAGTTCCGGGTCTGCCGTCAGGTTCCCGACGACGGTGATGATGGTCTCTCCGGCCATGGTGCCTCCTGTGGACTCTTCGGACGTTCTGGTCGCTGGACTCAGCGGGTGGGTGCGGCACCGTCACCGGCGCCGCGCGGGATCACTCCGCCTCTGCGGTGATCTTCTGCTCTTCCGGGCGGATGATCTTGGTGCGCAGGACGATCTCGTTCAGGCCCAGCAGGCGATCGAGCTCCTTGGAGGTGTCCGGGGTGGACGTGAAGTTGACGACGGCGTAGATGGCCTCGGTCTTCTTCTGGATCTCGTAGGCCAGGCGGCGCCGGCCCCAGAGATCGAACTTGTCCACGGTGCCGCCGTCCTTGGTGACGACCTCGAGGTACTTCTGCAGGGTCGGTTCAACGGTGCGCTCGTCCACTTCGGGATCAATCAGCACCATCAGTTCATATGCACGCATGCGAACCCACCTCCTTCGGGCTAGTGGTCACGGTCTTTCCGTAACAGGAGGTTCTGTGCGGTGGTTCCGCGCGGGATCCGTCATGGGACGGCACGCAGAAAACCTCGACCATCATACCCGCTGGTGGCAATGGTCCCGAACCAGGCCCCACTCTGCCGGGGGGCATCACCCGGCCGCCACGGCCCGGACCGTGACTGTGGACACTGGCACCGTGCCGGTCCGCTGTGCAGGATGGGACCATGGCCTCCGCCCCGCGTTCCGACCACACCCACGTCCTGTTGTTGCGGGGCATCAACGTCGGCGGACACGCGAGGGTGCCCATGGACCACCTGCGCCAGATCGCCACCGCGGCGGGCGCCCTCGAGGTCACCACCCACCTGAACTCGGGCAACGTCCTGTTCCACGTGGACCGGCGGCCGGGGCACGAGGCCGATGCGGACGCGTGGGACATCGCGTACGGGGTGGAGTCCGCCCTGGAGGCAGAACTCGGACTGGCCGTCGCGGTGATCCCCGCGAGCCGGGCCGACCTGGACACCGCCCTGGCCCTGCACGCGCAGCTGGCCTTCGCCGGCGGGGAGGGCAAGCTGACCCACCTGGTCCTGCTGGCCGAGCCCGCCGATCCCGAGCAGGCCGACGCGCTCGAGGCGTTCGACGCCGGTGACGACCGGTGCGCGGTCACCGGCAGGTTCGTGTGGGTCCGGTACGCGAACTCGTCCCGGACCTCCGCGCTCACCCTCGACCGCATCGAGCGGACCCTGGACACCCGGGCCACCGCCCGGAACCTGCTGACCGTCCGCAGCCTGGCCGCCGTCGGCTGACCCCGCAGGCGGCCACGCCCGCCCCGGCGGGACGGGCCGCCTCAGGCCCCGGTGAAGAACGAGCCCACGGCCGCGGCCAGGTACCCGGGGTCCTGGGCCCCGCACATCTCCCGGGCGGAGTGCATGGACAGCAGCCCGATGCCCACGTCCACGGTGCGGATGCCGAGCCGGGTGGCCGAGATGGGACCGATCGTGGACCCGCACGGCACCGCGTTGTTGGACACGAACTCCTGGAACGGCACTCCCGCGTGGGCGCACCAGCCGGCGAAGGCGGCGGCACCGGCCGCATCGGTGGAGTACCGCTGGTTGGCGTTGATCTTCAGCAGGGGACCGGCGTTGGGCCGCGGATGGTTCACCGGGTCGTGCCGCTCGGCGTAGTTCGGGTGGACCAGGTGACCGGCGTCGGCGGACAACAGCCAGGATCCCGCGAATGACCGCGCCGGGCCCTGTCCCGCGACGTCCAGCGCATCCAGCACACGGCGCAGCACGTCCTCCAGCACGGGGCCGGCCGCTCCCGAGCGCGATGCCGAGCCCAGCTCCTCGTGGTCGAACGCCGCGAGCACGGGGATCACCGGCGCATCGGCCGCCGGCGCCGGGGAGGGATGTGCCTCCAGCGCCACCAGTCCGGCGTGCACGGAGGACAGGTTGTCCAGCCGCCCGGAGGCGAAGAACTCCTCGGACGCCCCGAACAGTCCCGGTGCCTGGGTGTCCGCCATGACCACGTCGAAACCCCGGACCGCCCCCGGCTCCACCCCGGCGGTGCGTGCGAGCACGGCCAGGATGTCGGCCGGGGCGGTCCTGCCGCCGGCAGCGCCCCAGATCGGGTTCATGTGCTGCTGGCGATCCAGCGTGAGCCCGTTGTTCACGTCCCGGTCCAGGTGGATGGCCAGTTGCGGGAAGCGCGCCACGGGCCCGGTGGCCGCGAGGTGCTCGGTGCCGTCCTCGGTCACCAGCCGGCCCGCGAGGCACAGCTCCCGGTCCAGCCAGGAGTTCAGCAGCGGCCCGCCGTAGACCTCCACGCCGGCCTGCAGCCAGCCCTCCCGGCCGGTCGTCGGGCGGGGCTTGAGCTTGAACGTCGGGGAGTCCGTGTGGGCACCCAGGATGCGGAACACCGGCACGGCACCGGCCGAGCCGGCCCCGGACACCCGGGCCCCCGGGAGCCCGGCGCCCTCGGGAATCCGCCAGGCGATGACGGCCCCGTCCCGGACCAGGACATACCCACCGGGCTGCGCGGGGAAGTCCGCGCGTTCATCCACGCGGGTGTAGCCGACCGCCTGGAGGCGGCGTGCCACCTCGGCGGCGGCGTGGTAGCTCGAGGGGCTGGCCTGCACGAAACCGGCGAGGTCCTGCAGGTGGGGGTGGCCGGCCAGGGAGCCGGCGGGGGTCACGGAGTCCGGTGCGGTCATGGTCCTACCGTACGGTGCGGCCCTCCCCGCCGCGGCGGTCCCCGCACCTCACCGCCCTGCACGCCTCCCCGGTCGGCACGCCGCGCCGGCTCCCGCAGGTCACCAGGTCGTCCGGGCCGCCTCCCGGTGCCGCCTCACCAGCCACGGGGCACGGTCCGGGGCGTCGTCGTAGTGACCGCCGAGGGGGTCGTCCACGGGCAGCCGCTCCGCCTCGGTGGCGTCGAAGCCCAGGTGGTCCATGCGGGCCGCGGCCGCCTCCAGGCCCCGTCCTGAACCGGCGCCCGCGGCGGGCCGGGTCCAGATCCGCCCGCCGGGCAGCGAGGCCCGCACCGGGTCGTCCCAGGGCGCGAGCATCTGCTCGACCACGCGGCCCATGAGGTACAGGGTGGCAGCCATGTGCCCGAGGATCGCCAGGACGTAGAACGTGTCGTCCATGGAGTGCTGCACCTCGGAACCGGAGGCCCCCTTGGCCAGGTACATCCAGATCGCCCAGAAGTGCAGCACCTCGACGAATTGCCAGATCAGGAAGTCGCGCCAGCGCGGGACCGCGAGCGCCGCCAACGGGACCAGCCACACCACGAACTGCGGGGAATACACCTTGTTGCACAGCACGAACGCGGCAACGATCAGGAAGGTCAGCTGGGCCAGCCGCGGCCGGTAGCGGCAGCTGACACCGAGCGCGAAGATGGCCGCGCAGGCCAGGAAGAAGGCCCCGTAGGCCAGCAGGGACAGGTCCTCGGCACGGATCTCCGGTCCGCCGATCCGGCCCATCGTCACGTTCCAGGCGTGCCAGACCGAGGACAGGCCCGGGCCGCGTTCCCCGGAGAAGGTGAAGAACACGCTCCAGGCGGCGAGGTTGCCGATCATCATCGGCAGGTTGACGGCCAGCCAGGCGATCACCGTTCCCAGCGTCGCCCACAGGAACGGGGCCCAGCGCCGGGAGCGGACGGCCAGGATCAGCAGCGCCCCCAGGATGAGCAGGGGATAGAGCTTCATCGCCGCCCCCAGCCCGAAGAAGAGACCGGCCAGCAGGGGCCTGCGTCCGCCGAACAGCCACATGCCCACGGCCAGCAGCGCCACCGCCCACAGGTCCCAATTCACGGACCCGGCCAGGACGATGCCCGGCGCGACGGCCACCATGACCGCGTCCCAGGGCCGGCGGCCGGCGGACCTGGCCGTGACCACCACGGTCACGATCCACAGCACGGCCGTGAGGAGGAAGTTCACGTCCCAGTAGGCCAGCGTGGGGTTCAGGTCGCTGAACGGCAGCATCCTCGAGACCACCGCGGCGATCGAGGCCACCACGGACATCAGCACCGGGTACTCGAAGCCGGCCCCGGCCGCGAAGGGGGCGAAGGGGTCCTCGGCGAACCCGCGCCCGCCGTAGAGCGCGGCCCAGTCCGAGTAACAGCCGGCGTAGTAGACCTCCGGCTGTCCCCAGCCGCCCAGCCGGCACGGGGTCTTCAGCAGCACCGCGACGACGGCCGAGAGCGTGGTGAGCAGGATCATCACCCGCAGGGGCGTGAAGAAGGAGCCGCCGGTGCGTCCGGGGACGGTGTGCCGGCCCACCGGGCCGCCGAGCCCCTCCCGCAACCGGCGCACCAGCCCGTCCGTGCGCGAGGGCACGGAGGCGGGGACCGGAGCACCGCCGTCGGGACCTCCGGCACCGGTCCGGGACGGGGCCCCGGGGGTCCGCGGGCCGGGGGCCGGGGTGCGCAGGCTCATGGTGCCCATCCTAGGAGGGACCCGGCACCGGCCCTCCCCTGGAGAGGGCCGGGAATGCGGCGGCACGGACGGCGGTTGGACACCGATGCGGATGAACGTCGTCATCCGGCGTAAAGTGGATGGGGTCGTGCCCGCCCGTCACGGGCCGGAAGCACCCTCACTGCATCGACGTCCCGGACCGCCGGGGCTCGGTCCGCCGCGCCCGTGCGGCCGCAGGACCATCAGGACAACAAGGAGTACCGGTGTCGAAGAAGCCGATTCGTGTGGCCATTGCGGGCGTGGGCAACTGCGCCACCTCCCTGATCCAGGGGGTCGAGTACTACCGCAACGCCTCCGCCGACGAGCAGGTCCCGGGCCTCATGCACGTCCAGTTCGGTGACTATCACGTCTCCGACCTGGAGTTCGTCGCCGCCTTCGACGTCGACGCCAAGAAGGTCGGCGTGGAGCTCTCTGCCGCGCTGGTCGCCTCCGAGAACAACACCATCAAGATCGCCGACGTCCCGGCCACCGACGTGACCGTCCAGCGCGGACCGACCCTCGACGGCCTGGGCAAGTACTACCGGGAGACCATCGAGGAGTCCGGTGCGGAGCCGGTCGACGTGGTGCAGGTGCTCAAGGACACCGACGTGGACGTCCTGGTCTGCTACCTGCCCGTGGGTTCCGAGGAGGCCGCGAAGTTCTACGCCCAGGCCTGCATCGACGCCCGGGTCGCGTTCGTCAACGCCCTGCCCGTCTTCATCGCCGGCACCCCCGAGTGGGCGGACCGGTTCACCGCGGCCGGCGTGCCGATCGTCGGTGATGACATCAAGTCCCAGATCGGCGCGACCATCACCCACCGCGTCATGGCCAAGCTGTTCGAGGACCGCGGCGTCACCCTGGACCGCACCTACCAGCTGAACGTGGGCGGCAACATGGACTTCAAGAACATGCTCGAGCGCGAGCGCCTGGAGTCCAAGAAGATCTCCAAGACCCAGGCCGTCACCTCCAACACCTCCGCGCAGCTCAGCGCGGACGACGTCCACATCGGCCCGTCCGACTACGTGTCCTGGCTGGACGACCGCAAGTGGGCGTTCGTGCGCCTGGAGGGCCGCAACTTCGGCGATGCCCCGGTGTCCCTGGAGTACAAGCTGGAGGTCTGGGACTCCCCGAACTCCGCGGGCGTGATCATCGACGCCGTGCGTGCCGCCAAGATCGCCCTGGACCGCGGCATCGGCGGCCCCATCCTCTCCGCCTCGTCCTACTTCATGAAGTCCCCGCCCGTGCAGCACCATGACGAGGAGGCGCACGAGCTGGTCGAGGCGTTCATCCGCGGGGACATCGAGCGCTGACCCGGTCCGGGCGCCGAGCGCCCCACCGGTGCTCCGGAGGTCGATAGGACACGTCAGGCCCGGGTCTCCCGGGGGCTGACGCGTCCTATCGACCTCCCGTCGCGTTGTGGCAGGATCTGCCGCATGAACGACGCCGAGATCGCCGCCGCCGCCACGTTCCTGCCGGTCTCCGAGCTCGCCCGGCGGTCGGCGATCCCCGAGGATGCCCTGATCCCCTACGGGCATCACATGGCCAAGATCGACCCGGCGCGGCTGCCGCGGTCCCAGCGGACCCCGGGCCGGGTCGTGCTGGTCACCGGCATCAGCCCGACGCCGGCCGGCGAGGGGAAGTCCACCGTCACCGTGGGCCTGGTGGACGGGCTGAACGAGCTGGCCGCCCAGGCGGACGCCCCTGCGTGGTGGCGCGGCAGGACGGCGATGGCCGCCCTGCGCGAACCGTCCCTGGGCCCGGTGTTCGGGATGAAGGGCGGCGCCACCGGTGGCGGTCACGCCCAGGTGGTGCCCATGGAGGAGATCAACCTCCACTTCACCGGTGACTTCCACGCCATCACCGCGGCCCACAACCTGCTCTGCGCGCTCATCGACAACCACCTGCACCAGGGCAACACGCTGGGCATCGACCCGCGGACCATCGCCCTCAAGCGCTGCCTCGACACCAATGACCGCGCCCTGCGGCAGACCGTCATCGGCCTCGGCGGCCGCAGCCAGGGCGTGCCGCGGGAGAACGGCTTCGAGATCACCGTCGCCACGGAGACCATGGCCGTGTTCTGCCTGTCGCGGGACCTGGAGGACCTCAAGTCCAGGCTCTCCCGGATGATCATCGGGCGGACGCATGACCAGCAGCCGGTGACCGTCGGCCAGCTGGGCCCGAACGGCGCCCAGGGTGCCATGGCCGTGCTGCTCAAGGACGCGTTGAAGCCGAACCTGGTCCAGACCCTGGGCGGCTCCGCGGTGCTCATCCACGGCGGGCCGTTCGCCAACATCGCCCACGGGGCGAACTCGATCATCGCCACCAACACGGCCCGGTCCCTGTCCGACCTGGTGGTCACGGAGGCCGGGTTCGGCGCAGACCTGGGCGGGCAGAAGTTCATGGACATCACGGCCGTGGCCGGTGGCTTCCCCCCGGCGGCCTCCGTGGTGGTGGCCACCGTCCGGGCGCTGAAGATGAACGGCGGACTGTCCCTGGGCGAGGTGAACGCCGGCGCCACCGCCGGGGTGGCCGCCGGCACGGCGGAGACCGCGGAGCGGCGTCACCTGGTCGCCCTCGAGGCGGGGGTGGCCAACCTCGAGCGCCACGTGCAGAACCTGTCCGTCTACGGGGTGCCGGTCATCGTCGCCGTCAACCGCTTCCCGCAGGACACGGACGCCGAACTGTCCTGGCTCACCGACTGGTGCGGCCGGGCCGGCGTCCGGGTCGCCGTCGCCGAGGTGTGGGCCCGGGGCGGGGCCGGTGCCGTGGAACTCGCCCGCCAGGTCACCGAGGCCATCGCCGAGGGGACCGGCTCGTACCGGTCCCTGTGGACGGAGACCATGGATGTCGAGGAGCGCATCGACGCCGTGGTGCAGCGGATCTACCGCGGCTCCCACGTGGAGTACTCCGCCGAGGCCAAGCGCCAGCTGGCCCAGCTCACCGAGGAGGGGTGGGGCCACCTGCCGGTGTGCATGGCCAAGACCCAGTACTCGTTCACGGACGATCCGAAGGTCCTGGGTGCCCCCACCGGCTTCGGCATCACGGTCCGCGAGCTCGTGGTCCGGCCCGGCGCCGGGTTCATCGTGGCCCTCACCGGGGCCATGATGACCATGCCGGGACTGCCCAAGGCGCCCGCCGCGGACGTCATGGACGTGGACGCGGACGGCCGGATCAGCGGCTTATTCTGACGCCTCCGATGCCTCCGCCGCCTCGGGCTGCTCCGCCCACCAGCGCAGCAGCTCCGCGCGGGCCACGTCCTCTCCGTGCGGCCCCTCGTCCAGCCGCCACTCCAGCAGGTGCTTGTAGGCCCGGCCCACCACGGGCCCGGGACGGATCCCCAGGATCTCCATGACCTGCGTGCCGTCCAGGTCCGGCCGCACCGCGTCCAGCTGCTCCTGTTCGGTGATCTCCTCGATCCGACGCTCCAGGTCGTCGTAGGAGTGGGCCAGGCGCTCGGCCTTGCGTCGGTTGCGCGTGGTCACGTCCGAGCGCGTCAGGGCGTGCAGCCGGGGCAGCAGCGGGCCCGCGTCGGTGATGTACCGGCGCACCGCCGAGTCCGTCCAGCCGGCGTCGCCGTAGCCGTAGAACCGCATGTGCAGCTCCACCAGCCGTGCCACCGCCTTGATGGTGTCGTTGTCGAACTTCAGGGCCCGCATCCGCTGCTTGACCAGCTTGGCCCCCACCACGTCGTGGTGGCGGAAGGAGACCGCCCCGTTCGGTTCGAACCGCCGGGTCCCCGGCTTGCCGACGTCGTGCATCAGTGCCGCGAAGCGCAGGACGAAGTCCGGCGCGGGAACGTAGGTCCCCGACGGCGGCTCGAACTCCCGGTCCTCGGCCTCGCCGTCCGCTGCAGCCGGTTCCCGCCCCGCCCGTTCGGCGTCCCACTGCTCCCGGAGCCGCGCAGGGTACTCGTGGTCGATGGCCTGCTCCAGGACCGTCAGCGAGTGGTCGTAGACGTCCTTGTGGCGGTGGTGCTCGTCCGTCTCCAGCCGCAGGGCCGGCAGTTCCGGCAGCACGTGGTCGGCCAGGCCGGTGTCCACGAGCAGGTCGAGGCCGGCCCGGGGATGGGCGCCGTTGACGAGCTTGACCAGTTCCTCGCGCACGCGCTCGGCCGAGATGATGGAGATCCGCTCGGACATCGCGGTCATCGCCGCGACCACGGAGTCGTCCACGCCGATGCCCAGCTGGGAGGCGAACCGGGCCGCCCGCATCATGCGCAGCGGGTCGTCCGAGAAGGAGTCCTCGGGGGTCCCGGGGGTCCGCAGCCGGCCCGCCGCCAGGTCCCGCACCCCGCCGAAGGGGTCCACCAGCTCCAGGGCCGGCAACCGGATGGCCATCGCGTTGACCGTGAAGTCGCGGCGCAGCAGGTCGTCCTCGAGCGAGTCGCCGAAGGCCACCTGCGGCTTGCGGGAGTCCGGGTCGTACTGTTCGGCGCGGTAGGTGGTGACCTCCAGCTGCCAGCCGTCCTTCGCGAAGCCGATGGTGCCGAAGCGCCGGCCGATGTCCCAGTGCGCGTCCGCCCAGCGCCGGCCGATCCGCAGGGTGGTGTCCGGGTCGGCGTCCGTGGTGAAGTCCAGGTCCGGGGACACCCTGCCCAGGAACAGGTCGCGCACCGGTCCACCGACCAGGGACAGCTCGTGGCCGGCCTCCGCGAACAGCCGGCCGAGTCCGAGCACCACGCCCGGCAGCCTCGCACCGGTGGGGAAGCCGGCGGGCAGGTCGACGTCGGCCGTGGAGACCGCCGGGCCCGGTCCGGTGGCGCGGCCGGTGCCGGCGGTCGTGGCGGACGGGGTCACGGGTGGCGTCGCGGGCGCGCCGGACAGGGGCTGGGATGCTGCAGAGGGATTCATCGTGTGGTTAAGGGTGCCAGATCCCACGCCCGGATCCGACACTCCGGAACGCGCCCGCGCGGGGCCGCTACAGTGGAACGCATGGCTCATCCCGTCCCGAGCGCGCCGAAGCGCACGCCGCTCACCGCATCGGTGGGCCGTCGCGTGCCTCGACGCCCCGGACAGCCCGGCGCCGGCGGGGAGACCGCCCCCGGTGTCCTGCCCACCGTGGAGGAGGTCTCCGCCGGCGGCGTGGTGGTCCGCAGGATCGGCGGTCGGCTCGAGGTGGCGATCATCGCCCGCTACAACCGGGGTGGACGCCTGGAGTGGTGCCTGCCCAAGGGTCACCCGGAGGGGTCCGAGACCCACGAGGAGGCCGCCATCCGTGAGGTGGAGGAGGAGACCGGCATCGCCGGGGAGGTCCTCGCCTCGCTGGGTTCCATCGACTACTGGTTCACCGTGTCCAGCCACCGCGTGCACAAGACGGTGCACCATTACCTGCTCAGGGCCACGGGCGGGGAGCTGACGACCGAGAACGACCCGGACCACGAGGCCGTGGACGTGGCCTGGGTGGAGCTGGACGTGCTCAACGCGAAGCTCTCCTTCCCGAACGAGCGCCGCATCGTGGACCTCGCCCGGGACGTGCTGCCCGACCATGAGGACCGTCTCCCGGACCTGCCGGACCGGGCACGGTGAGCCGGAACGCCACCACGGCGGTGACGGGCGCGGGCACCACCGAGAAGCTCGACGCCGGCAGCACCGCCCGCTCCAGCGCCATCATGGCCGCGGGGACCATGGCCTCCCGCGTCCTCGGCTTCGTCCGCACGGCCCTGCTGGCCGTGGCGATCGGCTCGACGGCCGTGGTGGCGGACATCTTCGAGACCGCCAACACCATCCCGAACATCATCTACATGCTGCTCGCCGGCGGCGTGTTCAACGTGGTGCTGGTCCCGCAGCTGATCAAGGCCGCGAAGAGACCCGACCAGGGCGCGGACTACACCTCCCGGCTGATCACGCTGGCGGTGATCGTCATGGCCGCCGCCACCCTGGTGATCACCGTCGCGGCGGCCCCGATCATCCAGTCGCTGACCAGCGGCTGGTCCGAGCCCAAGCTGGTCCTGGGCACGGCGTTCGCGCTGTGGACGCTGCCGCAGATCTTCTTCTACGGGCTGTACGCGGTCATCGGGCAGGTGCTCAACGCCAACGGCCGCTTCGGCGCGTACATGTGGGCCCCCGTGGCGAACAACGTGGTGGCGATCCTGGTGATCAGCCTCTACCTCGTCCTGTTCGGCTCCTTCACCGCCGGAGAGGACCAGCTGGCCCAGTGGTCCACCGCGCAGACCGTCCTGCTCGCCGGGGGGCACACCCTCGGGATCGTGATCCAGGCGCTCGTGCTGTT
Source organism: Citricoccus sp. (assembly GCF_035445025.1). Taxonomy (NCBI): domain Bacteria; kingdom Bacillati; phylum Actinomycetota; class Actinomycetes; order Micrococcales; family Micrococcaceae; genus Citricoccus; species Citricoccus sp. The sequence goes on from NZ_DAOMPX010000001.1 coordinate 154,339, forward strand.
CATCCCGCTGAGCCGGCTGGGCCTGGGCCTGCGGCCGAAGTTCGGCTGGAAGGGAATGGGCCTGCGCTCGACCGGCCGGCTCGCCGCCTACACGCTGGTGACGATGATGGCCGGCAATATGGTCAACCTCCTGGTCGCCCGCCTGGTCTCCGGGGCCACCGAGGCGCGTTCGGACATCGACGTCACGGCCGGCGCCGACGCCGCCGTCCAGGCCGCCTCGATCCCGGGCCTGTACGCCCTGAACACGGCGCAGCTCATCACGGTCCTGCCCCACTCCGTGTTCGTGCTCTCCCTGGCCACCGTGCTGTTCAACCAGCTCGCCCGCTCGCTGCACAACCGGGACCTGCCCGAGGCCCTGCACACCGTCAGCCTGGGGTTGCGGAACTTCGCGGTGCCGATGATGTTCGCCATGGTCGCGGTGCTGGTGCTGGCCGGTCCCCTGGGCCGGATCTTCGCCGGTTCCTCCGCCACCGCGGCCGCCTCGGGCGTGGCGATCGGCCAGTTGCTGGTGCTGCTGGCCCTGGGCATGCCGTTCCGCTCCGCGCACATCTACCTGATGCGGGTGTTCTATGCCGACGAGAACGCCCGGATCCCGATGATCGTGCAGGTGGGCACCGCGGCCTGCACCCTGGTGATCGCCTACATCGGCGGGCTGTTCATCCCGACCTGGACCATGGCGTACCTCATCGTCGCGGTGTTCACCGTCCTGCACGTGGCCCAGTTCATCGCCGCGCACCTGCTGGTCCGCCGTCGCTACGGGGACTACGGCTCCGGTCAGGTACTGGACACCTACCTGCGGACCGGAGTGGCCGCGGTCGTCTCCGGACTGGCCGGCGGGCTGGTCCTGTGGCTGATGGGCGGGTATTCCGGTGGCTTCCCGTGGTCCTCGATCGTCAACGCACTGCTGTCCTGCGCCGTGGTGGGCACCGTGATGGCGGTGGTCTACCTCCTCGTGCTGCGGGCCATGCGCCTGCCGGAACTGGCGGCGTTCCTGGGTCCCCTGGCCCGCCGGATCCCGGGGCTGGGACGGTGACTTTCCGCGTCTCATCCCGGCGGTTCACCCCCGCAGAGCCCGCGGGGGGTCGTAGCATGGTCCCGACCACACCCGGGCCGGCCGGTGTCCAGTCATGACTGACATGACCGAACAGCACGCCAGGACGCGCTGCACCACCGTCGCCGCCCGGGCCACCGACCTGGAGGAGCACCGTGCCGCAGCCCATTGAAGAGGGAATGGTCCTGGGAGGCCGATACCTCATCACCGGACACGTGCTGACCTCGGCGGACCAGGACATGGTCCTGGACGGTCGCGACCAGGTCCTCAACCGGGACGTCTCCATCCTGGTCGCCTCCTCCGACAACGCCTCGCAGGTGGCCGCCTCCGCCCGGGAGCTGGCCACCGGTGAGCGGCAGGGCGCCATCCAGGTCCTCGACCTCGGCCTGAGCGAGGGCCGCACCTACCTCATCGCCGGCGGCAGTCCCGAACCGGACGAGCTGCTCGACATGACCCGCGAGCAGCAGGTCTACGTGGAGCCGTTCCAGACCGACACCCTCGGCTCCGAGATCTTCGGCGAGGCCCGCACCTATGAGCCGCACGTGTACGAGGACGACGAGGACTACTACGAGGACCTCGACGACAGCTTCGCCGTGGAGGGCCCCGAGCGGCGCCGCCCCCGCTTCCTGAAGGGCATCTCGGAGCGGCTGAGCGAGCGCCTGGGATCCCACGATGCCGCGAAGGACGCCGTCTCCGGTGGAGGCGCCACCGCGGTCGCCTCGGGCGCCGCTGCCGACGGCCGGGACCGGGACGACGACCGCCCGGTGCACGACGGTGACGCCGCCGGTCCGGACCCGTATCGTTCGGCGGTCCGGCGCACGAACGAGAAGCCGCTCCCGGACACCGTCAGCGACGACGACTGGACCGGAACCCACGAGGTGGCCGTCGATCCCGGTCCCGCCCCGGACACCGCGCCGCACACCGCAGCGGACCGTGCGGCCGACACCGGAAAGGTGCGCCGGACCGACGTCACCAGCGGTGCGGCGACGGGGGCGGCCACTGCGGCCGCGAACGCTGGAACCGGTCCGGGGACGACCGGTTCCGCAGCCGCGGCCGGAACTGACGCGGCCCAGGACACTCGGGGCGGGAGCGCCGGGGTGGAGCCCACGGACCGCCAGGACGCCGATGTCGCCCCCCGGCGTCCGAAGGTCAGCCTGTGGTCGGACGACGAGGGCGACGACCCGGCAGGGCGGAAGGGCCGCGGTGCCGGCACCGCAGCGGCTGCGGGGCTGGCCGCCGGTGCCGCCACCGCCGCGACCGCAGCCGCTGCCGGTGACCGCCGGGATGCGCCTCAGGACGCGGGCCCCACGGCTCCCGCCGTCGGTGCGGCCCCGGACCGTCGCGAGGACGTCGACGCCTTCGCGGACGACTATGAGGACGAGGACTACCAGGACGAGGACAAGCCGGGTGGCGCCCGCTGGATCCTGGGGGGCATCCTCGCCCTGGTGCTCGTCCTCGGGGCCGTCTTCGCCTTCAACCTGCTGGGCAACAATCGCGATCCCCAGGCCGGCCCCGGAGAGGACACCACGTCCTCCCCGGCCGCAGAGGGGCCCACCGAGCAGGAGGGGGCATCCGACCTCCCCGAGCCGGTGATCGCCGGGGCCACCCGGTTGGTCCCGGACAATCCGCAACTGAGCGCTGACACGGACAACACGCTGGCCAACGCGATCGACGGCAACCCCGCGACCGCCTGGCAGACGTTCTCGTTCGCGCAGCCGGTGTTCGGCGGTTATGCCGACTCCATGGCGTTGGTGATCGAACTCGAGGAACCCAGCGCCATCAGCCAGGTCGACATCGCCCAGAACAACGGCAGCGGCGGTTCCTTCTCGGTCCTGCTGAACGACGCCCCCGAACTGGACGGGGCCAGCCAGATCGCCGAGGGCTCCTTCACCGGACCGCAGGTCAGCGTTCCCGTGAGCGGTGAGAACGGGGCACCTGCCGAGGCGCGGTACGTGATCATCAACTTCACCGAGCTGCCGCAACTCTCCAATGCCTCCGCAAACCTCCCCTACGGCCTGAGGATCGCCGAAGTAGAGGTGCAGTAGCCCCACCCCGCTCCGCCCGGGGAAACGCTGTTCCTCCGGGCGGTAGTGCGTGCGGTGCACGGAATACGTTCCCCTATGGTGGTGTTCCACCCTAGAGAACCCCCTCACCGTGAAGGAAGTACTGTGACCGAGGCTGCTGAGTCCACCGACGTCGTGCGTGACGTCGTCATCATCGGATCGGGACCGGCGGGATACACCGCCGCGATCTACGCCGCACGCGCCAACCTGAACCCCCTCGTGGTGGCAGGCTCCGTGACCGCCGGTGGCGAGCTGATGAACACCACCGACGTGGAGAACTTCCCGGGCTTCCCCGAGGGGATCATGGGCCCCGAGCTGATGTCGCACCTGGAGAAGCAGGCGACCCGGTTCGGTGCGGAGGTCCTCTACGAGGACGTCGTCAACGTCGACCTCACGACCGATCCCAAGGTGGTGACCCTGGGCAACGGCACCGAGTTCCGCAGCCACGCGGTCATCCTGGCGACCGGGTCCGCCTACCGCGAGCTGGGAGTGGACGGCGAGAAGCGTTTCTCCGGACACGGCGTCAGCTGGTGCGCCACCTGCGACGGCTTCTTCTTCCGCGACCAGAACATCGCCGTCGTCGGCGGTGGGGACTCCGCCATGGAGGAGGCACTCTTCCTGACGAAGTTCGCCTCGACCGTGACCGTCATCCATCGCCGGGATGAGCTGCGGGCCTCCAAGACCATGGCCGACCGCGCGTTGGCCCATGAGAAGATCAACTTCGTGTGGGACACCGAGGTCACCGGCCTGGACGGCGAGGACAAGCTCAAGAGCCTCGGCCTGCGCAACCTCAAGACCGGTGCCGAGTCGACCCTGGACGTCACCGGCCTGTTCGTCGCCATCGGTTCCGACCCACGGGTCGATCTCGTCCGGGACCAGGTCGAGCTGACGGACAAGGGGACCATCAAGGTCGAGTACCCCAGCTCCCGCACCTCCGTCCCCGGAGTCTTCGCCGCCGGCGACGTCACCGACCCCACCTATCGTCAGGCCATCACGGCGGCGGGCAGTGGCTGCGTGGCCGCCCAGGACGTCGAGCACTACCTCGCGGACGTCAAGGACCTGGCCGCCGCTGCGCGGTAGCGTGTCGGCACCACACACTCGGGTGGACCTCCGGTCCACCCCATCGAACACCCAAACCAGGAGGAACCATGAGCACCATTGACGTCACCGACCAGGACTTCCAGGAGAAGGTCCTGAACTCGGACAAGCCCGTACTGGTCGACTTCTGGGCCGAGTGGTGCGGCCCGTGCCGCATGCTCACCCCCGTGCTGGAGGAGCTGGCCGTCGAGAACGCGGACAAGATCACCGTGGCCAAGCTGAACGTGGACGACAACCCGCAGGCGGCCTCCACCTACGGGATCACCAGCATCCCCGCCGTGATGGTCTTCAAGGGAGGCGAGAAGGTCGCCACCTCCATCGGCGCGAAGCCGAAGCAGGTCCTGGAGGCCGAGTTCGCGGAGTACCTCAAGTGACGAGTCACGACTGAACACCGGTTTACAGGAAGGCCCCGTTCCTCAAGGAACGGGGTCTTCCTGTCTGTTGGGCATGCTTAACAGCCCATTACTCATGGTCTAACAGCGGATTAGACCTTCATTGCTTTAGATCCTGACGGGTCGATCAGGGCCATGATCCGATTGAGATCTTCCACGGAGGCGAAGTCGATGGCGATCTTCCCCTTGCGGGCACCCAGGGTGATCTTGACCGTGGTGTCCAGCTGGTCCGTCAGGGAATTGGCCAGGTAGTCCAGCCGCTCATGCCGTTCCGTCCGGGGCGCACGGGGCTTCGACTTCGCCTGCCTGACGCCCTCGTGCAACGACACCAATTCCTCGGTGGCGCGAACGGACAGTCCCTCGGACACGATCTTCTGTGCAAGCTTCTCCATCTCACCCGGATCGACCAGCCCCAGCAGTGCCCGGGCATGCCCAGCGGACAGGACACCTGACGCCACCCGGCGCTGCACCAAGGGGGGCAGCTTGAGAAGCCTCAGGGTGTTGGAGATCTGTGGACGAGAGCGACCGATACGGTTCGACAACTCATCCTGGGTGCACTCGAAGTCCTCCAGGAGTTGCTCATAGGCAGCGGCCTCCTCCAGGGGGTTCAGCTGGCTGCGGTGCAGGTTCTCCAGAAGGGCATCGCGGAGCAGGGCGGTATCAGCGGTGTGACGGACGATCGCGGGAATGTGCTCCAGGCCGGCCCGTTGACTCGCACGCCAGCGCCGCTCACCCATGACCAGTTCGTAGGGACTTAACCCCTCAACGGGTCGGACGACGATCGGCTGGAGTACCCCGACCTCACGGATGGACGCCACCAGCTCGTCCATGTCGTCCTCGTCGAAGACCTCTCGGGGCTGACGGGGATTGGGGTGGATGTCCGCCACGGCGATGGAGCGCAGTTCCGCGGTCCCAGCGGTCCCGGAGAACCGAGTTTCCGCAGCGAGGTGAGTGACGATCTCGGGCGAATCGCGCGAGTCGGTTGCGTCCGGCTTTTGATCACCCTTTTCCGGTTGATCTACATCGGCTCCGGCACTGGGCTGCTCGGCGTTCTTGGGCGACCGCACGGCCCGCGGCTCCAATGACGGCATGGTCGGGCGCCGGCGTCCGTTCGAGGACGTGGCGGGCCGAGCGCCCGGCTGTTTCCGTTCTCCCGTCCCAGCAGGTGACTCGGTCCTGCGATCCGGGAAGAAGACGTCGACGGGCCGCCGTGCCTCGCGAGCATGCGTTTGTTGGGCAGGGGCAGACTCCGGCGTGCTCAGGTACCGCTGAGCGATGCCGTCCTCAGAAGTCTGCCGCCCCTCGTCCACCCCATCCTGTGGTGGGTGTTCAGCCTGCGGCCCGGCTGCGATGTCCACCTCGTCAGCGTGCTTCTGGGCCGTCGATGACTCTGCCGCTTCGGGATCAGTGACCGCGGGAGTGTTCTCGGCATCGAGCACGGGAGGTTGAAGACGTACGTCGGACGGGGACCTCGGCGTCTCCTCGGGCGCAGGGGAGGCGGACGAGTCGTCGGACTCCCTGAGATCCTCGTCGGGGACAGTGCTCTGAATGAGCGCTCCTAGTCCCCGACCCAGTCCACGCCGGTTCTTCTTCACGCATTCTCCTCAGATCGCGACAACGTCACCTTCTATTCTAGGTTGTTTCACGTGAAACCGCAGATTTCGGCCCCCGGTGCGGGTCATGGGGAGGTGTACGGCCTCCAAGGAACGACGCCTCTCCCACGGCAATACACATCATTCGGAGCACACGTCATCAGGCCGTGAGAAGTATGAGGGGCCGTTTCACGTGAAACGTGCCTTGAGACGCGTTCGATGGAATCAAAGAGGCACCATCCGCTGTGCCCCTCCAGACAGGTCACTGTGCTCCTGTGTCTCGCCATGCGAGGGCACTCTCGAATAGTGTTTCACGTGGAACTGGAGACACACGATGGCCGATCTCGGGAGGAGCACAAACATGCTCCGTCACTTGCCTCCCGCATGACGCTTCCATCTCTTGTTCTCAACGTGGAAGGTGGGCGCTTCTCGCGGCAGCCCCATGCTATATCGATAGGTACCAGGGCCGCCTCGCGTCGTAGGGCGCCGTCCAGGGTGATGTTCCTCCTCCGCCGGCTGCCCGGGGCGGCAGAGCGGCCATGGCGATACACGAGCGCCTCAAATTCTGACGCGATGGCTGGTACCTGGGGCACGTTCCACGTGAAACACCCTACGTCGACCGACAGGTCACGCGCCCCTCCGTCGTCTATCACCACGTGAGCTTCTCCGTTCGAGGGTAGGCATAGAAGGTGCGTGTATCCGTCGTTACCGGCGCAGCGACAACGCCTCCCGACATGCCACGTTCGGGCCCGCAGGGACATCGAGGTTTGGATGTGCGGAGTCGATGGGCGCCTGTCCACCGAGCCCCCCTGGGAATGAGACGCCTTTCTTGCGCGACGCTCCGGCCTGGTTCCACGTGAAACACGCACCCCTGTTCGCTCGACCTTCAACGCGGGGGAACGGCCAGCCGGACCGGGCGGCGTTTCACGTGAAACGATCGCACACATCGCGTACTGCAAAACTCTTGTCGGGTGACCTCACTCGCGGCTGCGCGCACCGGATGACGCCGTGACCAAAGCCATCCGCGAGTCAACCAGTGCCATCACCCGTCGAGGGCCACTGTGTACTCGACAAAAGAACGGCGCCCGTCCTCGGCGCGGAGCAGCGCTTAACATACACCGTCCACCTACCTCAGATTCCAGCAGGTCTGCACTACAGACGCTCAACGAGAGTTAGGGCAGGGTCGACGTCGCCGTGAGGAATAGTGGACGGTCGTCGGCTCCTTGTACTCCTTCACTCCGAAGCTTCGGGTGGTGGTCCTCGCCCCGCGGGGTGACCGCGCAGGAGAACAAGAGGAAGAGCCAGGAACTGATGACACGATCGGGCCATCGTGTTCGAAGGCGGTTTCACGTGAAACGCCGCACTTTCGCGGTGGCCATGGGTGCGCGGAGCACAGGGGATCGCAGTGGGCAGCCGCCACCGCCGCCGCTCCCTAGGCCGCCCCCCTTGGGCGGTTCCGGCCCTACCGGGTCTCTGGTGTCAACGAGCGCACGACAGAGCCGGCCCGGTATTCACGACAGCTGCCTGCGGACGCAGGGCCAAACCCTCGACTCCATTACCGGCGGACGTTTCACGTGAAACGTCATCATTGGGGGATACCACAGGTAGGTCAGAGGAGATGCTGCACTCCCGACAGCGGGAATGAACAACTCAACGCTTCGGGGCCGACGTATCGTCGGGCTTCACGTGAGACTACCCACCGTTAAGCGACCCGCGCCAATCCCCTAGAGGACCGTTTAGTAGACAACCCCAAACGCTTGACAACCGCTCAGCCCACCGGAGACGCCAGCAGAACCCCGTGATTCACGACGTGACGCCCAGGACGACGAGACGCTGGCTAGTCGGGAGTACCGCCTCCAGCGGGTCAGTCAGTACCCGGACGCGTGTCCACGTTCGGCGATCTCCACGGCAGCTTCCCGGTAGGAGAGGGCCCCCGTCGACTGGGGATCGTAGGTCAGGACCGACTGCTGATAACTCGGCGCCTCGGAGATCCGGACATTGCGCGGGATCACTGCACTGAGTACCTCGTTGGGGAAGTGTTCACGGACTTCCGAGGCCACCTGCGTGGCCAGGTTCGTGCGACCGTCGTACATGGTCAGCAGGATCGTGGACACCCGCAGCGCACCGTTCAGGTGCTTCTGGATCATCTCGATGTTCTTGAGGAGCTGGGAGAGGCCCTCCAGGGCGTAGTACTCCGTCTGGATCGGGATGAGGACCTCGCCGGCCGCCACGAACGCGTTGACCGTGAGCAGCCCCAGGCTTGGGGGGCAGTCGATGAAGACGAAGTCCAGGCGAGGCAGCCCCTCCCTCTCGCGATACCCGAAGTACTGCGTCAGCGCGCGGGACAGGCGCTGCTCCCGGGCCACGAGGGAGACCAGTTCGATCTCCGCGCCGGCGAGGTCGATCGTCGCGGGCGCGACGATCAGGCCGTCGACATCGGGGCACGGCTGAACGACGTCTGCCAGGGGCAGCTCGTCGATCAGCACGTCGTAAACACTGTCAACATCGGAGGTGTGCGGAATGGCCAGGGCGGTGGAGGCATTTCCCTGTGGATCGATGTCCACGACCAGCACGTGCATCCCGGCGCGCGCCATCGCGGCGGCCAGGTTCACGCTGGTCGTGGTCTTCCCGACCCCGCCCTTCTGGTTGGACACCGTGATGATGCGCGTCTCACGCGGCTTGGGGAGCTTCCGGGAACGCAGCTTGGCCCGTCGGCGGCTCTCCTGAGCTGCCTCCTGGGTCAACGGGGTCAAGCCCTCATGACCTCCGTCGGAGATCACGGACGGCTCTGTTCCACGTGCAACACCTGACTCATCGGTCAAGAAAACAACCTCCCGAGGTTGATAAGACAGCGACCTCGATCCTCCAACGGATCGATCGGCGTATCCAGCCTACTGCTCAGCGGCCCCGCCCGACGGCGACCCGTACGACCGTGGTCGGTTCGGCAAGCAGGTCCCCACCCACGGTCTCGATCACCGGGGTGGAACACTTGTGCTTCTTCAGCACCTTGGCGGCCGTCCGGACCTCGTCGGCGGCGCTGCGCCCCTTGATCGCCAACAGTTCCCCGCTGCCCTGGAGCAGGGGCACGGTCATCGGCACGAGGGTCTTCAGGGCGGAGACGGCGCGAGCCGTGACCACGTCCACGACGACGTTGCCCACCACCTGTTCAGAACGTGCCCGGACCACGTCAACGTTCTCGAGACCGAGGTCATCCACCACCATGTCGAGCCAGGCGACCCGACGCTCCAAGGGTTCGATCAGGATGAACTGGCAGTCCGGACGGGCCAGCGCCAGGGCGAGACCGGGCAGGCCGGCACCGGAGCCGACATCGGCCACCAGCGCCCCCTCCGGCAGCAGGTCGCCGACGACGGCACAGTTCAGCACGTGCCGTTCCCACAGGCGGGGGACCTCACGCGGGCCCAGCAGGCCCCACTCGATCCCGGTCGACGCCAAGTGCTCCACGTAGCGCCGGGCCAGGTCGAGACGGTCTCCGAAGAGCTCCTCGGCCGCCTCCAGCAGGGCACCGGACAGCGCCGGGGGCTCCTGGACGCCTTCCTCGATCGGATCAGTCACCGGCAGAGACCACCACGTGCCGGCGGGGTCCTTCGCCCTCGGACTCGCTCACCATGCCGGCGTCGGCGATGACGTCGTGGACGACCTTGCGCTCGTAGGCACCCATGGGCTTGAGATGAACCGGTTCACCGGTCTGGCGGACCCGCTCCACGGCGTCCTGTGCCTCGGCCTCGAGCTCGGTGGCCCGGCGGGCCCGGTAACCGGCGATGTCCAGGACCAGACGGGACCGGTTGCCGGTCGCGGAGAGCACGGCAAGACGGACGAGCTCCTGCAGGGCCTCCAGGCCCTTCCCGTCCCGGCCCACGAGGTCGCGGAGGCGGTCATCGCCGTCCTCGGCGATCACGGACAGGTAGGTGCGGCCATTGCGGACCTCGATGTCGATGTCCCCGTCGATGTCGGAGATGTCCAGGAGTTCCTCGACGTAGTCGGCGGCGATGTCACCCTCCTCCTCGAGGCGTTTCGCCGTCCTGGATGCGGAGGCCTCCG
>NZ_DAOMPX010000001.1:164693-186141 GCF_035445025.1 Citricoccus sp.
CGGAGCCCTCGGAGCCCTCGACGGAGTCAGCCGCGGCCTCGTCGACCGTGGTGTCCGCAGGCTGGCCGACGGCGTCGACCACGGCACGGTCGACCGACTCGCCGGCGACCTCCACGGAGTCCGTGGTCTCCGGGACGTCCCCGTGGGGCGATGCTGACACGTCGGTCATCACTTTCTCCTCTTCTTGGTCTGCCGCTTGGGCTGCTGGCGCTGGCCGGCCTGCTGCACCCGGGCAGCCTCCGCCTCGGCCTTCGCCGCCGCCTCCTGGGCGGCCTTGCCCACGGGCGGCAGTCCCTTGGCCGCGCGTCGCTCATTGAGCTCGCGCTCGGCCAGCGAACCGGGGGTCGGGTTGTTGCGGATGATCCACATCTGCTGCCCCACGGCCCAGAAGTTGGTGGCCGTCCAGTAGATCAGCACGCCGATGGGGAAGTTGATGCCACCGATGCCGAACACCAGCGGGAGGATGTAGAGCATGAACTTCTGCGACTGGGCGAACGGCCCGGTCATCGCCGCCTCGGACATGTTCTTGCTCATCAGCATCTTCTGCATGTAGAACTGCGAGGCCGTCATGAGGATGATCATGACGAGCGAGACGATGATGACGGCCACGTTCAGGTTCTCGCCCAGCGAGCCCAGGAACGTGGACTGCATGGGCGCGCCGAGGAAGATGGCATCGCCGAAGGACCGGATCTGGTCCGCGCTCAGGGCGGCCTCGCCCTCGCCCCGTTCGGCAGCCGCCCCGGCCCCGGAGAGGATCTGGAACAGCGCGAAGAAGAACGGCATCTGCACGAGCATCGGCAGGCACGCCGCGAACGGACTGGTGCCGTGCTCCTTGAACAGGGCCTGCTGCTCCATCGCCATGGCCTGACGGGAGAGCTGATCGGTCTTGCCCTTGTACTTGGCCTGCAGCTTCTGGATCTCGGGCTGCATGGCCTGCATGGCACGCTGCGACTTGATCTGCTTGACGAACAGCGGGATCAGCAGGGTGCGGACGAGGATCACCAGCAGGATGATCGACAGCGTCCAGGTGAGACCGCTGTTGGGGTCCATGCCGAGCCAGTCCAGGACGGTGTGGAAAGCACCGAGGATCCAGGACATCACCCACTTGAAGGGCCAGAGAATGATTGCGAAGAAGTCCATGGTCTCCTACTGCTCCTCCGGCGGATCCGGCGGAATGACGGGATGGTTCAGGTCAATGATCTTGGGTCTGTGTCCCGGTGGCCAAATCCTGCGACCGGGCGGGACGGCGTCGACCCCGCCGCTGGACCACGGGTGGCACCGGGCCAGCCGGCGGGCCGAGAGCCACGCGCCGCGCGTCGCTCCGTGGACGTGCACCGCCTCCAGCGCATAGGCCGAGCAGGACGGGAAGTAGCGGCACACCTGGCCGTAGGTCGGCGAGATCACCGCGCGGTAGGCCATCAGCAGCCAGCCGAGCAGCATCGACGGCAGGGCGCGCAGCGGTCCCCAGACGGTGGATCCCGGCAGGGTCGTGAAGGGGGACTGGTCGGTCACGGCGAGGTCACCGCGGTCCGGCGTCGGCCCTCGGCCTTGCGCAGTGCGGAGGACAGGGCGGAGTCCAGGTCCTTCTTCAGGCTGTCCCAGTCCGCCTCGCCCGACGGCGGCAGGGCGCGCACGACGATCGTGGCGCCCGGGTGCCCCCTGAGGGGGCCGTTGAACTGCTCCGCGACCGCGGCCCGGAGCCGGCGCTTGACCCGGTTGCGGGTCACCGCGTTCCCGACCGCCTTGGAGACGACGAAACCGGCCCTGAGGGGGCCGGCGTCGGGATCCTGGGGGTAGGCGGACACGACAACGTTCCGACGCCCTGCCCGGGCGCCGGAACGCAGTGTCTGGGAGAAGTCCGCGGGGGTGCGTACCCGTCTGTCGCGGGGCAGCACGCCGTCGTGTCCGCTCTACTGGCCAGCCTCAGGCTGGGTCAGGCGGACAGTTCGGTGCGGCCCTTGGAACGGCGGGTCGCCAGGATGGCGCGGCCGGCGCGGGTGCGCATCCGGGCGCGGAAACCGTGCTTCTTGGCACGGCGGCGGTTATTCGGCTGAAAAGTCCGCTTGCTCACTTTGAATTCTCCACAACGTGTGTATGCGCCCGGACCCGTTGTACCTGGGGGAAGAACCGGTAGACGCTCTGACTAGGACTTCCCCGTACGGGACTCCGGACCGTATGGGCTGGGCCCGGACCGGTGTCCGCCGGCTGTCGGCGCTCCGCGACCGGACCAGGAACACCTGGACGGTTCTGCGCATGCGCAATCAGCCCCACGGGGACCAACCAAGTTTACGGAGGCCCACGAGCCAAGGTCAAATTGCCCTCGGGTCCGCCGGGGCCCACGCACCCTTCCTGCGCCGTTCCTGCGCCGTCCCCTCCGGTGCCCCTCGGCTCTCCCCTCGATGTCCCCGGGGCCCTCACGGAGCAGCACGCGCCACCGGCCGTCGACACTCCCGGGCCCGTTGCAGTGGGTCCACATCCCCTGCCGCGTCATTCCGGGAGGGGAACCGCGTTCATCCACAGGGTTATCCACCCCCTGTGAATAACCCTGTGGATTACCGGTAGACTCGAGGCCTACCCCGTCAGGAAGGACCCCCACACCCCATGGTCGCAGATGAGGCTGTCAGCAGCTCGTGGCGCAAGGTGGTCCGTACCCTGGAGGAGGACGACAGGGTCTCTCCCCGGCAGCGCGGGCACATCGGACTGGCCCAGGCACAGGGGCTGATCGGCAATACGCTGCTGCTGGCCGTGCCGAACGAGCTCACCCGCGAGGTGCTGCAGACCCAGCTGAAGGACTCCCTCGCGGCCGCGCTGCAGGACGTGTTCCGCACCGAGATCCTCTGCGCGTACTCGATCGATTCCACGCTCACCGCCCCCCTGGAGTCCGAGTCCCCGAGGCCGGCCCAGGCCGCACCGGTCCCGGAGATCCCCCTGGCCCGCTCGGCGGGTTCACCGGTGCGGTCGATGCCGCCGGCGCCCGCCCCGGCGCCGCCGTCGACCTCCGACGAGACGAGCCGGCTGAATCCGCGGTACCACTTCGAGACCTTCGTGATCGGTTCCTCGAACCGGTTCGCGCACGCCGCGGCCAACGCCGTCGCCGAGGCCCCTGCCAAGGCGTACAACCCGTTGTTCATCTACGGTGAGTCCGGCCTGGGCAAGACGCACCTGCTCCATGCCATCGGGCACTACGCGCGGCACCTGTACCCGGGGCTGCGGGTGCGCTACGTGAACTCCGAGGAGTTCACCAACGACTTCATCAACTCCATCCGCCACGACGAGGGCGCCAGCTTCAAGCAGGTGTACCGCAACGTGGACATCCTGCTCATCGACGACATCCAGTTCCTGGCGGACAAGGAAGCCACCGTCGAGGAGTTCTTCCACACCTTCAACACGCTCTACAACAACAACAAGCAGGTCGTGATCACCTCCGACCTGCCCCCCAAGCAGCTCTCCGGCTTCGAGGACCGGCTGCGCTCCCGCTTCGAGTGGGGGCTGATCACGGACATCCAGCCGCCGGACCTCGAGACGCGCATCGCCATCCTGCGCAAGAAGGCCGAGGCCGAGGGACTGACCGCTCCGCCCGAGGTCCTCGAGTACATCGCGTCCAACATCTCCACGAACATCCGTGAGCTGGAGGGGGCGCTGATCCGCGTCACCGCCTTCGCCTCGCTCAACAAGCAGCCCGTGGGCATCCAGCTGGCCGAGCAGGTGCTCAGGGACCTGATCACGGACGAGGATGCCCACGAGATCACGGCGCCGACGATCATCAACGAGACGGCGGCCTACTTCAACCTGACGATGGACGAGCTGGTCTCGAAGTCCAGGACCCGGACCCTGGTCACGGCCCGGCAGATCGCGATGTACCTGCTGCGAGAGCTCACCGAGATGTCCCTGCCCAAGATCGGCCAGGAGTTGGGCGGTCGTGACCACACCACCGTCATCCACGCTGATCGGAAGATCCGCGAACTCATGGCGGAACGGCGGACCATCTACAACCAGGTCACCGAACTGACGAACCGGATCAAGCAGCAGCAGCGCTCACGCTGATCGAGCTTTACCGCCGTCGGCCGTCGCTGACCGCGGTAAAGCGATCGACCTTCACCCTTAACTACAAGGTCGGTCCACAGGACGATCCGGGCCGATGGCGGCTTTACACCGTGCTTGTCCACAGTTATCCACAACTTTCCACAGGCGCAGGCCCGGTATTTCGTAGACCAACCCACAGCTGTGGATAAACCTGTGGATGCTTAAGTGGAGCACCGGGGTCAGCTTCTGGATAACCGGGGGGTCCCCTGTGAATTCACGGATTTCGCCGCCGAAGTTGTGCACAATGGGCTCACAGGACGGCCGGAGAGGATCCACCGGGACATCCACAGGCCCTTCCGCGGCCCGGGGCCCTCCAGATGGGTTATCCACAGTTTCCACAGCACTTATTAACACTACTAATCCCTGTTAATAGAAAAATCCCAAGAACATTAACGCTGCGCCTCCGCCCCGACCGGACCGCCGCCCTCGTCCACCCGGTCACGGCCCCCTGAATCACATCACCGGCGATTTTTGTGTCATTCGCGGCACCGGCGAGTCACGGTAAGCTGACACGGCACCCGGTCATCGGTGTGTACGAGGGGCTCCAGGCGGGTGGACGTCCCGGTGGATCCGAACGACAAGACCTGCCGTCTGCGAGAAAGGCGGATACTTCTGTGAAGTTCACCGTTGAGCGGGACATCCTGACGGACGCCGTGTCCTGGACCGCCCGATCCCTGTCGCCCCGCCCCCCGGTGCCGGTCCTGTCAGGACTGCTCATCACCGCCGAGGACGGTCTTGTCTCCATCGCCAGCTTCGACTACGAGACCTCGGCGCAGCTGGAGATCGAGGCGGACATCGAGACGCCCGGCAAGATCCTCGTCTCCGGGCGCCTGCTCAATGACATCGTCCGATCGCTTCCGGCCGCGCCCGTCACCGTCGAGACCGAGGGCTCCAAGGTCATCGTGACGTGCAGGAACTCGCGGTTCGACCTGGCCACCATGCCCGTCGAGGAGTACCCCGCCCTCCCCGAGCTCCCCGAGTCGGCGGGCACGGTGGACGGCACCGCCTTCGCCCACGCCGTCGCGCAGGTCACCGTCGCCGCCTCGAGGGACGACACCCTGCCCATCCTCACCGCCGTGAAGCTCGAGATCGAGGGCGACCGGATCACGTTCCTGGCCACGGACCGTTACCGCCTGGCGCTCAAGGAACTCACCTGGTCCCCGGCCGACCCCTCGATCTCCACCTCGTTGCTGGTGAAGTCCCGGACACTGACCGAGGTCGCCAAGTCCCTGGCCGGTGGCGGAGACCTGGAGCTCCGCCTGCCGAAGGAGTCCTCCACCTCGGACCTCGTCGGCTTCTCCTCCGGCGGCCGCCGCACCACGAGCGTGCTGGTAGACGGGGAGTACCCCAAGATCCGGGCCCTGTTCCCGGAATCGAGCCCGATCCACGCCGTGGTGGCGACCGGCCCACTGGTCGAGGCCGTGAACCGCGTGAAGCTCGTCGCCGAGCGGAACACCGCCGTGCGGATGGTGTTCACCGACGGCCAGGTGGCCCTGGACGCCGGTACCGGCAACGACGCCTCCGCCAACGAGTCGCTGGACGCGGCCCTCGAGGGCGATGAGATCACCGTCGCCTTCAACCCCTCCTACCTGGGCGAGGGACTGAACGTCATCGACGCCCCCTACGTGCGGTTCTCCTTCACCACCGCTCCGAAGCCGGCCCTGATGACGGCCCAGCAGGAGCCGGATGCACCGGAACAGGACGACTACCGGTACCTGGTCATGCCGGTTCGCCT
This sequence comes from Citricoccus sp., assembly GCF_035445025.1. Lineage (NCBI taxonomy): Bacteria > Bacillati > Actinomycetota > Actinomycetes > Micrococcales > Micrococcaceae > Citricoccus > Citricoccus sp. The sequence goes on from NZ_DAOMPX010000001.1 coordinate 170,512, forward strand.
GACCCACTGACGAAAAGCAGGCCGCAAGCTTCGTGCATCTGTCCCACCTCTCCCTCACCGACTACCGGTCATACCACCGGGCCGAGCTCGACCTGGCGCCGGGTCCCAACGTCCTCGTCGGGTCGAACGGAGTGGGCAAGACCAACGTCGTCGAGGCCATCGGGTACCTGGCCACCCAGGAATCGCACCGGGTCTCCCACGACGCCCCCCTGGTCCGCTTCGGTGCCACCCAGGCCATCATCCGCGGCCGGGTCCACCGCGGTGACCGGGCGGTCGCCGTCGAGATCGAGATCAACCCGGGCAGGTCGAACCGGGCGGCCATCAACCGTGGGGCGCCGCAGCGGGCGCGGGAGGCACTGGGACTGCTGCGCTCCGTCCTCTTCGCCCCGGAGGACCTGTCCCTGGTCAACGGTGATCCCACGGTGCGCCGGCGGTTCCTCGACGACCTGGTGGTCCAGCTCCGTCCCGCCCTCGGAGACGCCCGCAGTGACTACGACCGGGTCCTGCGCCAGCGCAACGCCCTGCTGAAGAACGCCAAGGTCTCCCGGACCTGGTCCGAGGAGCACGACCACACCCTGGCCGTCTGGGACGAGCACCTCTCCCGTGCCGGCGCCCGGGTGCTCAACGGCCGGCTCCATGTCCTGCAGATGCTCGCCGTGCCGTTGACCGAGTCCTACGCGGCCCTCGCGCAGGGGCGGAAGGCGGCGGGGTTCACCTACGAGTCGACGGTCCCGCTGGCCGGTGGCCAGCACGGGACCGTTCCCGGTGAGCAGGAGCTCTACGAGGCACTGCTGACCGAACTCGAGTCCCACCGGAAGCAGGAGCGGGACCGCGGGGTCACCCTCGTCGGCCCCCATCGGGACGACCTCGCCCTGACCCTGGGACCGGCTCCGGCCAAGGGCTTCGCCTCCCACGGGGAGACCTGGTCGATGGCCCTGGGCCTGAAACTGGCCAGCTACCGGGTGCTGATCGCGGACGACCCGGACCCCGACGCCCGGCCCGTGCTCATCCTGGACGACGTCTTCGCCGAGCTCGACGAGGGACGCCGGGCCCGGCTGGCCGCCCTGACCGCCGATGCAGAGCAGCTGCTCGTGACGGCGGCGGTGGCCGGGGACATCCCCGATGAGCTGGCCGGACCACGGATCGGCGTGAGCCTGGGCGAGGAGGGCAGCATGCTGGATGCGGAGGCGACGCCGTGAGCGATCCGGTGGGCCCGCCCGCGGAGCGGGGGGCCAGGCCGGCACGCGGGGCATCCGGGGCAACCGGCGAGGATCCTCCCGCACCACCGGTCGAGGAACCGGACGCCGCCCTGGTCGCCCTCAACCGGGTGCGCCAGGCCGCTGCCGCCCGGGGTGAGATCCGCCGTCGTACCCCCGGCACCGGCAGGACGGGGGCCGCTGCCGCACCGGGAGCCGGCGGTCCGGGTGGCGCAGGCCAGGGGGGCCGACGCCGGGCCCCGGCCCCGGACGCCCGGGACCCGCGCATGCTAGGGGACGTGTTCGGCCGGCTGGTGACGGACCGGGGATGGACGTCACCCGTCGCCGTCGGGTCCGTGCTGTCCCGCTGGGACGAGCTCGTGGGGGCGGACATCGCGCTGCACTGCCGGCCGGAGAGCTTCGAGAACGAGGTCGTGGCCGTCCGTTGCGACTCCACGGCCTGGGCCACCCAGCTCAAACTCCTCACCCCGGCACTGCTGCAACGTTTCGAGCAGGCGCTGGGCCCGGGGATCGTGACCAGTCTCAAGGTCTCCGGCCCGGCCGCACCGTCCTGGCGCAAGGGCCCCCGGGTGGTGCGGGGGCGGGGTCCGAGGGACACCTACGGGTAGAACCCGTGGACGGCGATCTGACGCTCTCATCACCCGGACGGCGGACCGGGACCGGGAGACGGGATTCCGGGGGGACCGGAAGGCCGGTTCCGCGCGTCTGGGGGCATGTTCTGCCTCCGGCGCACCCACGGATGGCCCCGGTGAGGGGCCTTCTGCAGTAGGATATGAAGGACGTCCTGTCGATTCCGGTCCACCCGGACCCGGGCCCAGCCCGGGCCAGCACGCGGAGACGTCCAGATCAGTCCCCGAACCGAGGAGCCGTAGACGCCCGTGGCCGAAGAGAACAACGGCACTGACCAGAGCGGCACCCCGCAGGATCCCGCCGCGACCGGACCGGACGCGCAGGCACAGGCGCCGGACGCCACCGCTTCGGACCCGCAGGCCATGTCCTCGGAGATCACACAGGCCACCCGGAAGGTGGAGCACGAGTACGGCGCCGGGGACATCACGGTCCTCGAGGGACTCGAGGCCGTCCGCAAGCGCCCCGGCATGTACATCGGTTCGACCGGCCCCCGGGGCCTGCACCACCTGGTCTACGAGGTCGTGGACAACTCGGTGGACGAGGCCCTGGCCGGGTACTGCGACACCATCCACGTCACCCTGCAGGCCGACGGCGGCGTCCGGGTCCAGGACAACGGGCGCGGTATCCCGGTGGACCTGCACCCCACCGAGGGCAAGCCCACCGTCGAGGTGGTCATGACCATCCTGCACGCCGGCGGCAAGTTCGGCGGTGGCGGTTACGCCGTCTCCGGCGGCCTGCACGGCGTGGGCATCTCCGTGGTGAACGCGCTGTCCGCGCGCGTGGATACCGAGATCCGGCGCCAGGGCCACGCCTGGCGGATGAGTTTCGCGAACGGTGGCGTGCCCCAGGGCGAGCTCGTCAAGGGTGAGGAGACCGAGACCACCGGAACCACCCAGGTGTTCTACCCGGACCCGGAGATCTTCGAGTCCGTGGTCTTCGACTTCGAGACGCTGCGCGCCCGGTTCCAGCAGATGGCCTTCCTCAACAAGGGCCTGCGCATCACGCTGACGGACGAGCGCCTGATCGAGACCAATGAGGTCCAGCAGGACGAGATCGCCGGGGACACGGACGGCGACGGCGCCCCGGACACCACCGCGGACGCGGAGCCGGCACAGGCGGCGGCCACGATCGGCCACGACCTGGAGACGCCGAGGAAGCGCACCGTCGACTACAAGTACGACCACGGCCTGCTGGACTACGTCGGGCACCTCAACGCCAACAAGAAGGTCGAGATGGTGCACGAGGACATCATCGCCTTCGAGACCGAGGACACCGAGCGCAAGATGGCCGCGGAGGTGGCCATGCAGTGGACCACCGCCTACTCCGAGTCGGTGCACACCTACGCGAACACCATCAACACCCACGAGGGCGGCACCCACGAGGAGGGCTTCCGCGCCGCCCTGACCTCGCTGGTGAACCGGTATGCCCGGGACAAGGAACTGCTCAAGGCCAAGGACGAGAACCTCTCCGGTGATGACGTCCGCGAGGGCCTGACCGCGGTGCTGTCCATCAAGCTCTCCGAACCCCAGTTCGAGGGACAGACCAAGACGAAGCTGGGCAACTCCGAGGCCAAGGGCTTCATCCAGAAGATCGTCTCCGACCAGCTCGGGGACTGGCTCGAGCGCAACCCCGGCCCGGCCCGAGACATCATCCGCAAGGCCCAGCTGGCCTCGCAGGCGAGGATGGCCGCCCGCAAGGCGCGGGACAACGCCCGGCGCAAGTCGCCGCTGGAGTCCTTCGGCATGCCGGGCAAGCTGGCCGACTGCTCGTCCAAGAACCCGGTCGAGTGCGAGGTCTACATCGTGGAGGGCGACTCGGCCGGCGGCTCGGCGAAACAGGGCCGCAACCCCACCACCCAGGCCATCCTGCCGTTGCGCGGCAAGATCCTCAACGTGGAACGGGCCCGCCTGGACCGCGCGCTGTCCAACGCCGAGATCCAGTCCATGATCACCGCGTTCGGCACCGGGATCGGTGAGGAATTCGACATCACCAAGCTGCGGTACCACAAGATCGTGCTCATGGCCGATGCGGACGTGGACGGCCAGCACATCACCACGCTGCTGCTGACGGTGCTGTTCCGCTACATGCGGCCGCTGATCGAGAACGGATTCGTGTTCCTGGCCCAGCCGCCGCTGTACCGGATCAAGTGGTCCAACGCCCCGCACGACTACGTCTTCTCGGACGAGGAGCGCGACCAGGCGGTCGCCGCCGGACTGGCCCGGGGCTGGCGGTACCCCAAGGACAACGGCATCCAGCGCTACAAGGGCCTGGGCGAGATGGACTACCAGGAGCTGTGGGACACCACCATGGACCCGGAGCACCGTACCCTGCTGCAGGTCACGATGGACGATGCCGCCGCGGCGGACGAGATCTTCTCCATGCTGATGGGCGAGGACGTGGAGTCCCGCCGGTCCTTCATCCAGCAGAACGCCAAGGACGTCCGCTTCCTGGACATCTGAGTCCTGACCGACCCCTGACCCGGCGCCCGCGGGCGTGTCCGGTGAGCCGCCCAGCCCGGCCCCGGACCGCCCCGGCCCCCACTGACGAGACCCGAGGACACCGCGCGTGACTGACGAGCAGAACCCCGAGAACCCCGAGAACACCACTCCCGACGCCGGCGCACCGGCGGGCGGGGACGTCCCGGTGATCGCCCCGAACCTGGACGGCATCGACAAGGTCGAACAGGTCGACCTGCAGACCGAGATGAAGCGGTCCTACCTCGACTACGCGATGGCCGTCATCGTCGGCCGCGCCCTGCCGGACGTGCGGGACGGCCTCAAGCCGGTGCACCGCCGCGTGCTCTACGGGATGTACGACGGCGGCTACCGCCCGGACCGCTCGTTCAACAAGTCGGCTCGCGTGGTCGGCGAGGTGATGGGCAACTATCACCCGCACGGTGACTCGGCGATCTACGACGCCCTCGTCCGCCTCATCCAGGACTGGGTGATGCGCTACCCGCTGGCCCTGGGCCAGGGCAACTTCGGTTCTCCCGGCAACGACGGCGCCGCCGCCCAGCGGTACACCGAGACCAAGATGGCGCCGCTGGCCCTGGAGATGGTCCGGGACATCCAGGAAGACACCGTCGACTTCCAGGACAACTACGACGGCAAGCAGCAGGAGCCCACGGTCATGCCGGCCCGGTTCCCGAACCTGCTGGTCAACGGCTCCTCCGGCATCGCCGTGGGCATGGCCACCAACATCCCGCCGCACAACATGCGCGAGGTCATCGACGGTGTCCAGTGGTACCTGGAGAACCCCGAGGCCTCGCGGGAGGAACTGCTGGCCGCGCTGATGGAGCGCATCAAGGGCCCGGACTTCCCGTCCGGGGCCCAGATCCTCGGCCGCAAGGGCATCGAGGAGGCGTACCGCACCGGCCGGGGCTCCATCGCCATGCGGGCGGTCGTCAACGTCGAGGAGATCCAGGGACGCACCTGCCTGGTCGTCACCGAGCTGCCGTACATGGCCAACCCGGACAACCTCGCCGCGAAGATCGCCGAGATGGTCCGCGACGGCAAGCTGACCGGGATCGCCGACATGCGCGACGAGACGTCCGGGCGCACCGGCCAGCGACTGGTCATCGTGCTCAAGCGGGACGCCGTGGCCAAGGTGGTGCTGAACAACCTCTACAAGCACACCCAGTTGCAGGAGAACTTCTCCGCCAACATGCTCGCCCTCGTGGACGGGGTGCCGCGCACGCTGTCCCTGGACGGTTTCGTGCACCACTGGGTGATGCACCAGATCGAGGTCATCGTCCGGCGCACCCGCTTCCGCAAGCGCAAGGCCGAGGAACGCGCTCACATCCTGCTGGGCCTGCTCAAGGCCCTGGACATGCTGGACGAGGTGATCGCGACCATCCGGCGCTCGGCGAGTGCCGACGTCGCCCGCGAGGCCCTGAAGGCCCTGCTGGAGGTCGACGACCTCCAGGCCAAGGCCATCCTGGACATGCAGCTGCGCTCCCTGGCCGCCCTGGAACGGCAGAAGCTCCAGGACGACTACGACGAGCTGCAGGCCCGGATCGCCGAGTACAACGAGATCCTGGCCTCCCCGGCCCGCCAACGCGAGGTGGTCTCCACCGAGCTCGCCGAGATCGGCGAGAAGTTCGGGGACGACCGCCGCACCGAGATCCTCTACGGCTACGACGGCGACATGTCGATCGAGGACCTGATCCCCGAGGAGGAGATGGTCGTGACCATCACCCGGGGCGGGTACATCAAGCGCACCAAGATGGACAACTACCGTGCGCAGAACCGCGGTGGCAAGGGGGTGCGGGGCGCCTCGCTGCGTGAGGACGACGTGGTGGAGCACTTCTTCACCGTGTCCACGCACCACTGGATCCTGTTCTTCACCAACCTCGGCCGCGTGTACCGGATCAAGACCTACGAGCTGCTCGAGGCCGGCCGGGACGCCAAGGGCCAGCACGTGGCCAACCTGATGGCTTTCCAGCCCGAGGAACGCATCGCCCAGGTGATGCCGCTGACCGACTACGGACGGGCGCCGTACCTGGTGCTGTCCACGCGGGACGGCCTGGTGAAGAAGACGCTGCTGGCGGACTACGACACCAACCGTGCCGCCGGCGTGATCGCCATCAGGCTGCGGGAGGGCGACGAGGTCGTCTCCGCGAAGCTGGTCTCGGAGGAGGACGACCTGATCCTCATCTCCCGCAACGGCCAGTCTCTCCGGTTCAACGCCACGAACGAGGCCCTGCGGCCGATGGGCCGGGCGACCTCCGGCGTCACCGGCATGAAGTTCCGCCAGGGCGACGAGCTGCTCACGGCCGACGTGGTCCGGGAGGACTCCTTCGTGTTCACCGTGACGGAGGGGGGCTACGCCAAGCGCACCGCCGTGGAGGAGTACCGGGTGCAGAACCGCGGCGGGCTGGGCATCAAGGTCGGCAAGATCGTGGAGGACCGCGGCGTCCTCACCGGTGCCCTCGTGGTCGAGGAACAGGACGAGGTGCTGGTGGTGATGGAATCCGGCAAGGTCGTCCGCTCCGCCGTGGCCGGGGTGCCCGCCAAGGGGCGTGACACCATGGGCGTGATCTTCGCCAAGCCGGACAAGAACGACCGGATCATCGCCGTGACCCTCAACAATGAGAAGTACCTCAGTGGCGTGGAGGACGGTGAGGCCCCGGAGGCCGGGTCCGAGGGTGAAGTACCCTTGGACTCTGAGACGGCGCCCCCAGCCACCGAGCAGGGCGTCGACGCGACCATGACAGCCACCGAATCCGCAGCGGGTGAATCGAGCCCGGGCGCGGAGACTGACGGAGGACAGTAGTGAGCACATCCGGAACGCCACGGGCAGCGGGCCAGCGCCCGACCGGCAGCAAGCCGGCGCAGGGCACCGGCCGGGGGACGCAACAGCGGACCCCCGCCCAGCCGGCCCAGAAGCCGGCCCAGCGTCCGCAGAACGCGCGCCCGGCGTCACAGGCGCAGGGCCGCCCGGCCCAGCGACCGGCACAGCCGGGCCTGGTGCGGCCGGCGCCCAAGGCCAAGGTCCGGAAGGCCCGTCTGCTCGTCTCCAAGATCGACCCCTGGTCGGTGCTGAAGATGGCGTTCCTGCTCTCCGTGGCCCTGGGCATCGTCACCGTGGTCGGTGCCGTGGTGCTGTGGACCGTCATGGACCTCACGGGCATCTTCGACCAGGTCAACGACCTGCTGGCCCAGGTCCTGGGTTCCGAGGGCGGCAACTTCACCGTCCAGCAGCTGGTCTCCCTGGGCCAGGTCGCCTCCTTCGCGACCATCATCGCCGTGGTCAACGTGGTGCTGCTGACGGCGTTGAGCATGCTCGGTGCCGTGTTGTACAACATCTCGTCCACCCTGGTCGGCGGCATCGGCGTGACCCTCACCGACGACTGAGTCGTCACCGGGTGCCACGATCGTGCGGCATCGGCGCCGATTTTGACCGGCGGCGAGGCTGGGGTATTGTGGATTCTCGTTCCGGGGACAGTTTTTCCCGGGCACGAGGGCGTATAGCTCAGGCGGTTAGAGCGCTTCGCTGATAACGAAGAGGTCCCAAGTTCAAGTCTTGGTACGCCCACCCTCGCAGTTCCCGACCGGCATCACGCCGGGGAAGGCGGCATCATGAAGCCGGTAGCGCGTCTCGTCGCCGTCGCGGCCGGCGTGGCAGCCGTCCTCGGAGTCCGTGCCTGGCGCGAGAACGAGCGGGGCAAGGAAGTCTGGAGTTCCGCCACCGATTCGCTGGACACCCCGGCGGCCGGACGTGAGACCCAGCCCGGCAGCCACAACTGAACACCCCACGGGGGCATGGCGCAATTGGTAGCGCACCTGCTTTGCAAGCAGGGGGTTAGGGGTTCGAGTCCCCTTGCCTCCACCGTGTGATCTCTTCGCAGATCGATGAGGGGCCCGGATCCATGGACCATGGATCCGGGCCCCTCGTGTATCCAGGATCCCCTCGTTCCGGGCCGCGCGGCCCGGGGAACGGGGAAGGGCCCGGGAATCCGTCCTGGACTCCCGGGCCCTTCCCCGTCCGTGCCCCGGTGGGCGCCGTCGGCTGACGGCGCCCACCGCTGGATCACTCGGCGGACTTCGGGGCGGGGACGCCGTCCACCTTCTCCTCGGCGGTGTCCACCACGGCGTTGCCGGCGGCCACGGCCGGGGCCGGAGCGGTGGCGTCGCCCTGGCCCGCCGCGGTGGCGGTCGTCGCCGTGGTGGTGGTGGCGGCCGGTGCGGACGGAGCCCGGGTGGTCAGGTCCGGGTCGGCTCCGGTGGCGCCCTGGTTCTGCAGCGGGGCCGGTGCCGGGGTCTTCCACGGATCATCGACCGGCTTGGTCAGCTGCCACACGGCCACGGCGGCGGCACCCGCGGCGACGACGATGCCGGCCACCAGCCAGCCCTTGTGGCCTGACTTGCCGTGCTTCTTCGCCTGCTTCTTGAACCGCTTCTCGGCGCTCTTGGCGTACTCCTCAGCGGCCTTGCGCAGCTTCCTGACGGCCTTCTTGTCCCCGGTCAGGTTGATCAGGGCGTTCTCCACGGCCGGGGAGACCTTGGCGTGGTGGGCCGCCTTCGAGGCGTGGCCCGCGACGTCGGCGAGTCGTCCGGACGCGGCCGGGACGTACTCGTCCTGCACCTTGTGCCGGGCCGTGTCCACGGCCGGGGTCACGAGACCGACCGCGCCGGCCAGGGCCGTGTTGGCCTGGTGCAGCCCCGCCTTCACCTGCGGTGTCAGCAGGTCGAGGGCGTCGTGGGCGCGGCCGGAGGCCTGCCGGGACGCGGCCTTGCCGCGGACCTTGCCCTCACCGAGGCCCTTCTCGGCCCAGGCCAGTGCAGCCTCCATCTTGGGCGCAGCCCAGTGCGCGGCCTGGTCCACTCCGGAGTTGATCCGGTCCTCTAGGGTCGGGGCAGTCGTCTTCTTGCTCATCTGAACCTCCATGACGTGCGCGGATGCACTCTGCTGTGCCGGCAGCAAACCGGTGCGCCGGGCCTGGGTACAGCCTACGGGGTCGGCGCCGCCGCGGCACGGCGGGGCCGGTGCCACCGCGTTTGGCCCTGCGCGAAGTCTGCCCGCCATGCCCGCGCGGTACCGGACCCGGACCGCCCGCAGGTGGAACAATGGCGACCATGACTGCTATTGCGACCCAGATCGCCACCATCAAGACCAACGCGGGCGACATCGTCGTCGAGCTCTACGGCAACCACGCGCCCAAGACCGTACGCAATTTCGTCGGCCTGGCCACCGGCGAGCAGGAGTGGACCCACCCCCAGACCGGTGAGAAGCAGGTGGGTACCCCGCTGTACAACGGCACCATCTTCCACCGCATCATCAAGGACTTCATGATCCAGGGCGGCGACCCGCTGGGCCGCGGCATCGGCGGTCCCGGCTACCAGTTCGACGACGAGATCAACCCGGACCTGGACTTCACCACCCCGTACAAGCTGGCCATGGCCAACGCCGGCATCCAGGGCGGCCGGGGCACCAACGGTTCGCAGTTCTTCATCACCTCCGTGCCCACCACGTGGCTGCAGGGCAAGCACACCATCTTCGGCGAGGTGAAGGACGAGGCCTCCCGCAAGGTGGTCGACCAGCTCAACGCCGTGCAGACCGGCCCCGGCGACAAGCCGGTCCAGGACGTGGTCATCGAGTCCATCGAGATCAAGGAAGCCTGAGGCCTCCACAGTGTCCCACCAGACCCCGGGCGGTCCGGAGGGCGTGGCACACCGGCAGCTGCCGGTGTGCCCACGTCATCCGGACCGCCCGTCCTTTATCCGCTGTCAGCGGTGCAGCCGGCCGGCCTGTCCGGAGTGCCAGCGGCCGGCCGCCGTCGGGATCCACTGCGCCGACTGCGTGGCCGGCCGGGGGCCGGCCCACACGACGGGCCCGCGGGGCCTGGGGGTGGGGGGACCGGGTGTCGCACCGCACGCCCCCGGGGCCGGGGGACGCCGGCCCGGCGACTCGGGCCCGGCACCGGACCGGTGGGCCACCGCCCGCCGGCCCCGTTGGCGGACCCCGGACCAGCCGTGGGTCACCTGGACCATGATCGGGATCTGCGCCGTGGTCTACGTCCTGCAGTTCCTCACCTCCGGCCAGCGGACGGGCGTCACCGAGCAGTTCTGGTACGCGGGCATGTTCACCTCGGCGGTCGCGATGGAACCGTGGCGGATGCTGACCGCGGCGTTCCTCCACTCTCCGGGGAACCCGCTGCACATCCTGCTGAACCTGTTCACGCTGTGGATGATGGGCCGGGTCCTGGAGCCCGTGCTGGGGTGGGCGCGGTTCCTGGCCCTGTACCTGGTCTCCGCCTTCGGGGGCTCCGTGGCCGTGCTGTGGCTCTCGGCCCCGAACGTGCCGGTGGTCGGGGCCTCAGGGGCCGTCTACGGGCTGTTCGCCGCACTGTTCATCGTCCTGCGCCGCACCGGGGGCAATGTCAGCTCGATCGTGGCGCTGATCGGCGTGAACCTGGCGATCTCGTTCATGGGCGCGAACATCTCCTGGCAGGGCCACATCGGTGGCCTCCTGGCGGGCGCCGCGTGTGCGGCGGTCTTCGCGTACGTGCCCGACGGCCGCCGGGGGCCGGCTCTCCGGCAGTGGCTCGTGCTCGCCGGCGTGGTGGTGGTCCTCGTGGTGCTGGCCGTCCTGGGAGCGCTCCGGCTGACCCCCGAGACGCTGTTGCAACTGCTCTGAGGCGGCCGGTATCCACAGAGTTATCCACCGATGTGGAATGAATGACAACGGTGTGATTCGCCCTCCGAGTTATCCACAGGCGTTTTCCACAGTGTGGATGAATGACACGGGTGTGGTTCCCGGTGTGGATAGCCTGGGGATGAGGGTTTACGCAGGTCAGGGTGGTTATTAACAGCCTCAGAGGCGGTGTGGACACGCTGTGGACAGCTTGGGGAAGAGAGCCCGGTTCTTCCACAATGGGGGGTGTGGGGACAGGATCGGGGAATGACCGTACCACTCCCGTCATCCACAGGCCTGCCGCTCGAGCAGCTCGCCCATCAACTCCGCTGGCACTGGGAGAATCATCTGCGGCCGAGACTGTCCGGGATGACCGACCGGGAATACCACTGGGAGCCGGCGGCGGGAGCCTGGGGCCTCAGGCCGGTGGGAACGCCGGCGCCGGACTATCCGGGTGCCGTGCAGGCCGGCGGCGGGGACTGGGTGGTCGACTTCGCGTTTCCGGAGCCCAGGCCCGCGCCCGTGACCACCATCGCCTGGCGGGTCTCCCACGTACTGGTGGGCGTGTTCGGCGTCCGGATGGCCGGCCATTTCGGCGGCCCCGGGATGGACTACTTCAGCTACGACTACCCGGGGACCGCGGCGGAGGCGCTGGCGCGCCTGGAGACCGCGGTGATCGACTGGTGTGCTGCCGTGGACGGGCTGGACGCGGCCGCGCTGTCGGCGCCCGCGGGGGCCTCCGAGGCACCCTTCGAGGATCACCCCATGCTGGGGCTGGTCCTGCACATCAATCGCGAGGCGATCCACCACGGCGCGGAGATGTGCCTGCTACGGGACCTTTACGCGGCCCGACACTGAGGAGGGGACACGGACGCGGCCCGGTCCGGCGGGACCGGCGTCGAGGCCGTGACGATGGAGAGGACGGTCAGCGCCAGCGGGTCGTCATGATGAAGCCGACCACGGCGATGCCGAAGCCGATGCCGATGTTCCAGCCCCCGGCCTGGGGAATCGGGGCGAGGCCCATGGTGAGGTAGTAGACCACGATCCACAGCAGCCCGATGATCATCAGACCGAACATGATCACCTTGTACCAGGTCGGCAGCGGCCCCGGCTCCAGCTCCGCCACTCGGCGGGCGGCACGGCGTTCGGCCTGTTCGGCCTTCGCCTGGCGCTTGACGGTCTTGCCGTGGGTGCGGGACTTGGACTCGGGCACGGGATTCCTGTTCGACGGGATCGGTCATGAGGACGGTCCGGGGGGACACGGCGTATTCTTCTGCAGACGACTGCAATCCCGGCCAGTCTATCGGCGGCGGCCGGCTCCCGTGCCGAGGACCCTGGCGGGAATCAGGCTGCAGTGGTCGAGCCACCCCGCGGCGCTCCTGCCCCCGTTCACCGATTCGACGATTGGCACCACCGAATGACCTCACCGTCCACCCGCACCGCCCGCATCCTGGTGGTCGACAACTACGACAGCTTCGTCTACACCCTCGTGGGGTACCTGCGTGAGCTCGGTGCCGACACCCTGGTGGTGCGCAACGATGCCGTCACCGCGGGCGAGGCCATGGAACTCGCCGCCGAGCGGGACGGGGTGCTGCTCTCCCCAGGCCCCGGCACCCCGGCAGAGGCCGGCATCAGCATCGAGATGGTGCGCTGGGCCGCAGACCGGTCCGTGCCCCTCTACGGCGTCTGCCTGGGCCACCAGGCGATCTGCGAGGCCTACGGGGCCACCGTGAGCCACGCGGCCGAACTGATGCACGGCAAGACCTCCCGGGTGCGCCACGGCGGCCACCGGATGTTCCAGGGGGTCGCGGACCCGTTCACGGCCACCCGGTACCACTCGCTCGCCGCCGTGCGCTCCACCATCCCGCCGGAACTGGAGATCACGGCGGAGACCGAGGGGGGCATCGTCATGGGCGTGGCCCACCGCAGCGCACCCCTGTGGGGCGTGCAGTTCCACCCGGAGTCCGTGCTGACCGAGGGCGGGTACCGCATGCTCGGCAACTGGCTGGAGTCGCTGGGCATGACCGGGGCGGCCGCGCGGGCCGACACGCTGTCTCCGCTGGTCGGCTGACCGGCCCGCGGCCGACGGGCCGGATCGTGCGTCAGCCGTCCCGGGTCCCGCGGCCGTTGCCGCCATCGTTCCCGCGCCCGTTGTCGCGCCCGTTCCCTCGGTCCTCGTCATCGTTCCCGCGGCCAGGGCCGCCCGAGTCGTCCTCCCCGCTCCCGGGCCGCGGGCCCGCCGCCTCGGGGGTCTCCGACGCGGAGGGGCTGGGCGACCCCGACTCCGAGTCCGAGTCCGAGGGTGAGGGTGACGGCGACTCGGACGGGGACTCCGAGGGTGACGCGGACGGCGTCGGGGACTCGCTCTCCGACGGCGTGGGAGACGGCGACGGGACAGGGGCCCGGGCCACCTCCACGCCCACCGGCGAGCCCTGGGCCACCTCGGTACCCTCAGCCCGTGCCTGGCGGATGACCGTTCCGGCCGGGTAGCTGGACGTCACCCGGGTCTCGACCTCCATGCTCAGGCCGAGGTCCTCGAGGGCCTGCTGTGCCTCGTCCTGGGTCAGGCCCACGACCTTGGGGACCTGCACCATGCCCGAGGAGATGAGCAACTCCACCGATGACCCGGCCCTGACGGTCGAGCCGAGTTCCGGTGAGGTCTCCACCAGCCGGTCCCGGGAGATCTCGGCAGAGGGGACGTACCGCACCGAGGAGATGGACAGTCCCAGCTCCTCGAGGGTGTCCCGGGCGGTCGCCTCCGACTGGCCGGCGAGGTCCTCGGGGATGCTCACCTGTTCCGGGCCGATGGAGATCAGCAGGGTGACCTCCTGGTTCTTCTGCACGGTCGCCCCAGCCTCCGGCTCGGTGCCCACGGCCAGGTCCCGGGGGACCTCGTCGTCGTGGACCTCCTCCAGGATCGGCCGCAGCTCGGCCGAGGTCAGCGTGTTCTGGGCCTCGATCTGGGTCATCCGGGCCACCTCGGGCACGCTCACCTGATTGGCCTCGACGTTGCGCCGGTTGAGCTCGTCCATGAGGAACCACCCTCCCGCGATCGCGGCCAGGGCCAGGACCACGACCAGTACCGGCACCCACACATGGCGCCGGCGCCGGCGCCGCGGCGGGCCACCCGCGGCGGACTCGTCCGCGAAGGCCAGCGGGTGGCCCGTCGTCTCGACCGGCGGGACGGGCGGGGTGACGGCGCTGGGAGCGGCGGCCACCACCGGCTCGCCGGCGGCGGGCGTCGTGGCCCCCACGGCGGCCATGGCCAGGGTGGGCTGTCCGTTCGCCGGTGTGGCGGCGGCGATGGCCTCGGTCACCCCGCCGGGGACCAGGTCGATGGCCTCCGTACGCTCCGGCTCCCCGGCCGTGGAACCCTGCCCGCCGACGAGGGCCGCGCCGGCTCCGGCGAGTCCGACGGCGCCCGCCCCGGTGCCCCCGGGGTTCGTCCGAGCCCGCTCCAGGGCGGCGCGGAACTCCTCGCCGGACTGGAAGCGGTCCTCCCGGTCCTTGGCCAGGGCCCGGGCGACCACGGCGTCGAGGGCGGGGGAGACCTGGGGATTGAGGGTGGACGGGGCCGGCGGTTCCTCGCGCACGTGCTGGTAGGCCACGGCCACCGGGGAATCGCCCACGAACGGGGGCCGTCCGGTCAGCAGCTCGAACAGCAGGCACCCGGCCGAGTACAGGTCGGAACGGGAGTCGACGGTCTCACCGCGGGCCTGCTCCGGTGACAGGTACTGGGCGGTGCCCACCACGGCCTGGGTCTGCGTCATGGTCGCGGCCGAGTCGGACAGTGCCCGGGCGATGCCGAAGTCCATGACCTTCACGGCGCCGGACGTCGTCACCATCACGTTGGCCGGCTTGATGTCCCGGTGGACGATCCCCGCCTCGTGGCTGAAGTCCAGGGCCGCCAGCACGGCGGAGGTCCACGCCACCGCCTGGTCCACCGTGATCTCCTCCTGGCGCAGCAGGTCGCGCAGGGTCCGTCCGTCCACGAACTCCATCACCATGAACGGGCAGGCGACCCCGTGGTGGGCGCCGTCCTCGTACTGCTCCTCGCCGGTGTCGAAGACCGAGACGATGTTCGGGTGGTTCAGCGCGGCCGACGACCTGGCCTCCCGGCGGAACCGGGACTGGAACTGCGGGTCACGGGCGAGGTCCGGACGCATCATCTTGACGGCGACCCTGCGCCCCAGGCGCAGGTCACGGCCCTGGAACACGTCCGCCATACCGCCCCGGCCGATGAGGTCACTGACCTCATACCGGCTGTCGAGGATCCGTTGGTGGGGCACTGTTCTTCGGTCCTGTTCCGTGAAGGGTGAGGGGATGACGGGGTCGTGGGCGGCTCGTCCGGTCGGGGTTCTCGTGCGACGTGGACGGCCGGGCCCGTCCTGTGCGTGGTCCGGTCCTAACCCAGGGGCTCGGTGTCCTGGGAGGGAGCCGGCGCGGCCCCCATGGCAGCCCCACCCGGAGCCTCCGTCGGGTCAGTGTCCGTCTCGGACGGGACCTGCGTCGGGGCGGACTGCGTCTGGGTCGCCTCCTCGGTCTGGGTCGGCGGTGCCGAGGTGGTGGCCGACGGCGCGGTCGTGGTCGGCGGTGCCGAGGTGGTGGCCGGCGGTGCGGTCGTGGTCGGCGGTGCCGAGGTGGTGGC
>NZ_DAOMPX010000001.1:186241-233737 GCF_035445025.1 Citricoccus sp.
GTGCCGAGGTGGTGGCCGGCGGTGCGGTCGTGGTCGGCGGTGCCGAGGTGGTGGCCGGCGGTGCGGTCGTGGTCGGCGGTGCCGAGGTGGTGGCGGGCGCCTGGGGGCCGGTCGAGTAGTCCACCGTCACCAGCGTGCCCACGGGCATCTCGCCCTGCGGGGAGAGGGACAGGACGGTGCCCTCGGGGCTGCTGTCCTCGATGGGCCTGGCCTCGACCTCGAGTCCCAGGGCCTGCAGGGCGCGGGTGACGTCGTCGATCTGCTGTCCGCGGTACTGCGCTGCCACCACGTCGACGGTCTCCGGCAGCGTGCTGGTCTCGCTGGCCGAGGTGGGCGGAGCCGAGGTGGTCTCCTCGCCACCGCCACCGGCGAGCATCGGGCCGAGCCACATGCCGAGGATGACGAAGCCCGCCAGGGCCACCAGTCCGATCATCGGCCAGGTCCACGGGCTGCGCCGCTTGCGCCCGGCCGTGCGGTCCAGTGCGTCGTGGTCGTCGGCACCCCCGGACCCACCGGGTGCGGCGAGACCGGACGTGTCGGTGCCGGGGACGCCGTCGGGCGAGCCGGTGGCCGAGATCGGCCCGGCCCCGGCGCCCGCGGCCGCACCCGCGGCAGCCGCGCCGGCCACCGGCAGGGCCGAGGTGCCGGTGCCCCGGGAACCGGAGGCCCCCGGGGAGCGGTCGATGATCTCGGTGGCGTGGGTCTGGGTCATGCCCGAGTAGTCCACCGGCTGGGTCATGGCCTCGGTGGGTGCACCGGCAGCCGCGGCGCCCGAGGTGAGGAACGGCAGCATCCCGGGGACCGAGGCCGCCGCGGAGGCGGTGTCCTGGCGGCGCAGCGCCTCGGCGGCGTCGGCCAGGGACGTGGCATTGGCCGGGCGGTCCTGGGCCTCCTTGGCGAGCATGGACAGGATGAGCGCCCGCACCGGCTCCGGGATCGTCTCCGGCAGCGGCGGTGGCGGGTCGTTGACCTGGGCCAGGGCGATGGCGATCTGGGACTCGCCCGAGAACGGGCGGCGTCCCACGAGGCACTCGTAACCGATGACCCCGAGGGAGTAGATGTCGGAGGAGCCGGTGGCCTGCTGGCCCGTGGCCTGCTCGGGCGCCAGGTACTGGGCGGTGCCCATGACCTGCCCGGTCGCCGTGAGGGGCACCTGGTCGGCCAGGCGGGCGATGCCGAAGTCCGTGACCTTGACCCGGCCGTGCGGGGTGATCAGCAGGTTGCCCGGCTTCACGTCCCGGTGCACCAGGCCCTGGGCGTGCGCGGCGGAGAGGGCACGTGCCGTCTGCGCGATGATGTTCAGGGTCCGGTCCGGGGACAGGACCTTCTCCTTGTCCAGGATCGCGGACAGCGGCTGGCCGGGGACCAGCTCCATCACGAGGTAACCGGAGCCGTCCTCCTCACCGTAGTCGAAGACGTTGGCGACCCCGGGGTGGTTCAGCAGGGCCGTGTGCTGGGCCTCGGCACGGAACCGGCGCAGGAAGTTCGCGTCCCCGGTGTACTCCTCCTTGAGGATCTTCACCGCCGTGAGCCGGCCCAGGACCTTGTCCCTGGCCTTCCAGACCTCGCCCATCCCGCCGATGGCGATGCGCTCGGTGAGCTGGTACCTGCCGCCCAGCGTGATACCCGATGTCGGCCTCACTGTGTGACCACCGCCTCCATGATGTCCTTCAGTTTCGTCGACGTCAGCGCGCTGCCGGTGTCGTAGTCGATGTTCTGGTACACGAGCGTGACGGCCACCTGCGGGTCGTCGGCCGGGGCGAACCCGGTGATCCAGGAGTGGACGTCGTCCGTCTCGGCGCTGATCTGCGCGGTGCCGGTCTTCGCGGCGATGTCCACCGTGTTCGACTTCGCCCGGTAGGCGGTCCCGCCCTCCACCACCCCGCGCATCATCTGGGTCATCTGGGCCGCGACCTCCGGGGTGGTGGAACGCTTGAAGACCTCCGGCTGGGTCTCCTCCAGCAGGGTCAGGTCCGAGCCGCGGATGGAATCGATCAGCTGCGGTTTCATCAGGGTCCCGTCGTTGGCGATGGCCGCGGCCACCATGTTCATCTGCAGGGCGGTGGCCTTGACGTTGCGCTGGCCCAGCGCGGACTGCGCCAGTTCCGCGTCGTCCATGTCCTCGGGGAACTGCGAGCCGGAGACCGTCAGCGGGATGTCGAAGGACTCGTTGAAGCCGAAGTTCTCGGCCGTGGTGCGGATCCTGTCCTGGCCCAGCTCCATCGCGGCGGTGGCGAAGGGGGTGTTGCAGGACTGGGCGAAGATCTCCGCGAGGGTGGCCTGGTCGAAGGTGCCGCAGATCCCGCCGCCGAAGTTCCCCAGCTGGGTGCTGGAGTTCGGCAGGGTGATGCTGTCCGGGACCTCGAGCACGGAGTCCGGCTGGTACTGGCCCGACTCGAGCATGGCCACCGTGTCGATCAGCTTGAACGTGGACCCGGGGGCGGCGAGGGAGGCGGTGGGACGGTTCACGTAGGGGCTCAGGCCCGGGACGGACTGCAGCTCCTCCATGTTGGCCGAGGCCTTGGCCCCCGAGTGCACCGCCAGCAGGTTGGTGTCGAAGCTCGGCTTGGAGGCCATCGCCAGGATGTCCCCGGTCTTCGGATCCGTGATGACCGCAGAGGCGGTGACCCCGTCCGGCAGGGCGTCGTAGGCGACCTGCTGCATCTGCGGGTCGATCGTCAGCTCGACCTGGGCACCCTCCATGGGCGTGCCCGAGAACAGCTCGACGATGCGGTCCACGAACTGGCCGTCCGAGGTGCCGGCCAGGTAACGGTTCATCTTGTCCTCGAGCCCGGTGGCGCCGTACGTCAGGGAGTAGAAACCGGTCAGCCCGGAGTACAGCAGGGGGTCGTGGTAGACGCGCTGGTAATTGAAGTCGTCATTGGACTCCACCGACTCGGCGATCGCCGCCCCGTCCACGAGGATCGGACCCCGGGCCGAGCCGAACTCCTGGTACAGCTGCCGGGAGTTGAAGTCGTTGTTCTTCAGGGTGTCTGCGGCGACCACCTGGATGATCGAGATGGCCGCGATGAGCACCATGAACATGGCGATGATGACGACCCAGGTGTTGCGGATGGCCTGGTTCATGCGATCTCACCTCCCGGTATGGCGGTGACGGGGGTCTCCGGCCCCGGCGTGGCGGCACCGGTGGCAGGGTCCTGGTGGCCGGAACCGGCCCCGGAGGCATTGACCATCGGCCCGACGGCGACCGGCCGGCGCGCGGACTGGGAGACCATGAGCACGAGGGCGACCACCAGCCAGTTCGCCAGCAGCGACGAACCGCCGGCGGCCATGAACGGCGTGGTCAGGCCGGTCAGCGGGATGACCATGGTGACACCGCCGATGACCACGAAGCACTGCAGGGCCATGGTGAACGCCAGCCCGGCGGCCAGCAGCTTGCCGAAGGTGTCCCGGGTGCCCAGGGCGGCCCGCATGATCCGGGTCACCAGCAGCACGAACAGCATGATGATGGCCGCCAGCCCGACGAACCCGAGCTCCTCGCCGAAGGAGGCGATGATCATGTCCGAGTTCGCGAAGGCCACGATGTCCGGACGGCCCCCGCCCAGCCCGGTGCCCAGCAGGCCACCGGAGGCCAGCCCGAACAGGCCCTGGACGATCTGGTAGCTGCCGGCGCCCCGGTTGTAGACCTCGGGGTCGAAGGCGTTGAGCCAGGCGTCCACCCGCAGTCCGACGTGGGAGATGGTGTTGACGGCGATCACGCCGCCCACGGCGACCAGGGCCAGGCCGAGCAGGATCCAGGAGGTCCGCGAGGTGGCGAGGTAGATCATGGCCATGAACAGGCCGAAGAACAGGATGGCGGACCCCAGGTCCCGCTGGAACACCAGCACGCCCATGGAGATCAGCCAGGCCACCACGAGCGGGCCCATGTCCCGGAACCGCGGGAACGTGATCGGCCCGATCCTCTTGCCGGCGAGCAGGATCAGGTCCCGGTTGGCGGAGAGGTACCCCGCGAAGAAGACGGCCAGCGTGACCTTGGCGACCTCACCGGGCTGGAACGAACCGACCCCGAGGTTGATCCAGATCCGTGCCCCGTTGATCTCCATGCCCAGTCCGGGAACGAGCGGGAGCAGGAGCAGGAGGCCGGAGATGGCCAGGAACAGGTAGGGCCAGCGGCGCAGGATCCGGTGGTCCTTCAACAGCCACAGCAGCGTGATCGCCGCGCCCATGGCGACCACCGTCCAGATCAGCTGGCGGGAGGCGGCGTCGTCCCCCTCGGCGACGTCGATCCGGTGGATCATCGCGATGCCCAGCCCGTTGAGGGTGATGACGATGGGCAGGATGTACGGGTCCGCGTAGCGGGCCTTGAGGCGCAGCACGAGGTGGAACAGCAGGGCCATGATCGCCAGCACGGCACCCTGGACCCAGTATTCCGGGGTGATCTCCCGGTCCATGCCGATGGCGCCGAGCAGGTTGGCTCCGACCCCGATGCACAGCCCGAGCAGGAGCAGGACGAGTTCGGTGTTGCGGCGCGGACGCACCGGGACGACGACCTGGTGCATCAGCCGGCACCCCCGGCGGGGCTCGGGCTGGTGGTGCGCTCCGGCGAGGGGCTCCCGGACGGCGTGGCCGTCCTGGTCGGGCCGTCGGTTCCGCGCGGGCTGGCAGACCCGGAGGGCCGCGGAGTGGCGGGTGGGGCAGGGGTCACGGAGTTCTCCAGGTCGGCGACGATCTCCTGGGCGTGTTCCAGGTCCCGGGCCGGCAGCCCGGACTCGACGCGCTGGCGGGTATAGGACGGCAGGTCGTCCAGCATCACGGCGGTCTCGGTGTCCAGGTGGGACAGGGTGATCGGTCCCAGTCTCTGGGAGACCCCGTTGTAGATGGCCACCCGTCCCTCGTGGGTCCCGACGTAGTACTGCGTCTGGGTCCAGAGGTAGCCCCAGGTCAGGACGACGGCGAAGATCAGTGCCAGCAGGGCGGTGAACACCGGGATGAACACCGACCGGCGGCGGCGGACCGGGTGGTCGGCCACCTGCTCCACGGCGTCACCGCGGGCGGGGTCAGCCGTGTCCGGATCAGCGGGCCGGCTGCCGCCGATCAGCTCGGAGGCGGCACTCGCGGCCAGGGGGTCCAGGGGCGGAGCGGTCTCGGCCTCGCCGGCGCCGGTCAGCAGCGTGGCGGCCCGCTTCTGGGTGCTGCGCCGGGTGACGATCGGGATCTGGCCGGTGTCGGTGGCCTGGGCGGCCGCCCCGACCAGGACGTGGGGGCGGGACTCCAGGTCCTCGCGCAGCAGGGAACCCGAGACCGGGCCCGTCTCCGCGGGCGTCGCGGCGGCCAGGGCCTCGTCGGAGAGCTGGGCACGGGGCGGGGTGGCGGCCTCCTCGGCGGTGGACTCCGCCACCTCGAGGGCGACCACGGTGACGTTGTCCGGCGCCCCGCCGGCCAGGGTGAGCTCCACCAGCTCGTCGGCGATGGCCTGCAGGTCCCGGCGGTGCCGCAGCTTCTGCTCGATGGTGGACGGGGAGACCACGGCGGTCAGCCCGTCGGAGCACAGCAGCCAGCGTTCCCCGGGCGCGGCGGGGAGGGCCGAGATGTCCAGCTCGGGGGAGGCGTCCACGTCACCCAGCACCCGCATCAGCACGTTCTTGTGCGGGTGGGACTCTGCCTCCGCGGGGTCCAGCCGGCCCTCGTCCACGAGCCGCTGGACGAAGGTGTGGTCCACGCTGACCTGTTCGAAGGACCCGTCCTTGAGGCGGTAGGCGCGGGAATCGCCGATGTGGGCCAGGTGCAGGGTCTCGCCCGCGAGCAGCAGCGCGGTGCAGGTGGTGCCCATCCCGGCGAGCTTGGGGCTGGCGTGCACCAGGTCGTTCAGGATCAGGTTCGCGTTCTGGATCTCGTCCGGCAGCACGGTGGACGGGTCCGGGTACCCCGTGGCGTCCAGCACCGCGAGGTCCAGGACGGTCGAGGCACTGGCCACGTCCCCGCCGACGTGCCCACCCATGCCGTCGGCGACGACGGCGAGGTGGAGGCCGGCGTAGGCGGAGTCGTCGTTCTTCGACCTGACCCTGCCCACATCGGACCGCGCGGCGAAACGGAGGACCAGTGGCATCGGGTTCAGGACCTCAGCTCCAGCACCGTCTTGCCGATGCGAATGGGCGTGCCCGGCTCGACCGCGACCGTGCGGGACAGCGGGTTGCCGCTCACGAAGGTGCCGTTCGTGGAGCCGAGGTCCTCGAGGAACCAGCGCGAACCCTGCGGGAAGAGCCGCGCGTGGCGGCCCGAGACGTAGTCGTCCTCCAGCACCAGGTCGGCATCCTCGGCCCGGCCCAGCAGCAACGGCGTGCCGTTGAGCTGGATGACGGTGTCCTTCAGCGGGCCCTCCGTGATCGCGAGCCGGGTGGCCAGCGGGCGCGCGGCCGGCGGGGCGGCCGCGGGTCCGCCGGGGGCGGAGGGTGCCGTGGAGGAGCCGGTCGGGGCGGCGGACGTGCCGCCACCGGCACCGGCCGCGACGGGCGTGCCGGCCCCGCTGCGGGAACGGACCTTGTTCCGGGCGCCCACCATCAGGTCACGGCCCTGGGAGGAGACGATGGAGATGATGAGGATCCACATGACCAACAGCAGGCCCATGCGCAGGGCTGCGACGGCGAGTTCGCTCACTGGTCACCTCCCTGGTTCCTGGCCGGTAGCTTGCGGAAGACCATGGTGACCCGGCCCATGGTGATCCGGTCCCCGTCACGCAGCACGGTGGACCCGTCCACCTTACGGTCATTGACGTAGAAGCCGTTGGTCGAGCCGAGGTCGACCGCCATGACGGTCGGCCCGCGGGTGATCACCTCCAGGTGACGGCGCGAGACCCCGGTGTCGTCCACCAGGATGTCCGCGTCCGCCGAACGGCCGAGCACGATCGAGTCCGCGTTGATCGCGTACTTGCGTCCATCGATCTCCAGGACCGGCTGCAGGGGGGCGTCGGCGTCTACAGGGCGGGCCCGGGGTCCGGGGCTGGAGGTCCTGGGGGCTGCGGGTGCCACGGCGGCCGGGGGGACCGGTGACGGGCCCGGGGAGGGGGAGGGCGTGGGGCGAGGTGCCGGCTCACGCTCCACCGGCGCGGAGGGCGCGACGTCGGCCGAGCCGGTCGCCGTGGGCGCGGCACCGGAGCCGCCCGCCTGGTCCGCCCCGCCGGTGCGGTCGGAGACGGCCTCGATCCCGAGCTTGCCGGGGCGCAGGGCGCCGTCCTCGACGAAGGTGACCCGGACCGGACCGTGCAGGGTGTACCCCTGGTCCTGGGCGTGGCGGATGGCCTCGTCACACAGTTCCTCGGCCAGGGCGGAGCCCCACTTGCGGGCCAGCTCGAAGTCAGGGGTGGAGAAGGACACGGTGAAGACATTGGGCACGAGGGTGCGGCCCTCGGAGAGGGCCATGGCCTCGTCGTCCATGGCCAGTCGGAGGGCATTGGCGATCTCGACCGGCTTCACCGCGCGGGTGCCGCCGGCCGAGAAGGCCGACTGCACGGCCTTCTCCAGGCCGCGCTCGAGGTTGTCCAGAAGACCCACGCGGGGTTCTCCTTTCCGCAGATGTCTGTGTCGATAGTACGCGGCCGGGGTGAGGGAACCGTGAGAGGCGGGACCACCGCGGATTGCGGAGTGGTTGCGAGGGGGACCGGTGGCCGGTGCCGGTGGGGTGGCAGTGGCCGCATCGGGGCCCGAAGACCGGGTGTCCGCACCGCCTCCGTCCTCGATTTGGGATTCGGAGAAGGTTGTGGCTAAGATGGACCCTGCTGTTCTGACCGGCACGAAGGAATCCGCAAGGCCTTTCGTCCGGGAAGACAGACCAGCAATCTCGCGCGAGTGGCGGAATTGGCAGACGCGCTGGCTTCAGGTGCCAGTGTCCTTACGGACGTGGGGGTTCAAGTCCCCCCTCGCGCACGCGAGTCGAGGAAGGCCCCGGACCATCGGTCCGGGGCCTTCGTCATGAGTACGGCCACGTCGTGCGGTGGGGGTCGCATGCGGGCGGTCCGCCCCCGCAGCGACCCGGCCTGGAATCAGCGCGGATCGACGAAATGGCCCGTCACGGCCTTGGCCACGACCGCCTCGAGCAAGCGCAGGCCCGCGATCATGTCCTCGTCACTGGTGTACTCCCGCTCGTTGTGCGAGATGCCCTCCGCACTGGGGATGAACAGCATGATGGTTGGGACCAGGTCCTTGAGGTTCGTGGAGTCGTGGCCGGCCAGGGTCCGCACCACGCGATGGGGCAGGCCCAGTCCCTCGGCGCACTCGCGGGCCAGCTCCATGCCGGCCCGGTCGTAGGCCTTGGCGTCCCACAGGTGCTCGGCCCCCCGAACGATCTCCACCGACTCCCGGGCGGCGATCGCCTCGATGCGGCGCCGCAGTTCCGCGTCGGCCGCGGCGAGCCGCTGCGGGTCCGTGCTGCGCAGGTCCATCAGCAGGTCCACCCGGTTGGCCACCACCACGGGGGAGTTGGGGTACACGGAGAACTCGCCGCACGAGGTGATGACCATCCCGTCGTCGTCCGTGAACTGTTCGGCGACCTCACGGGCGGCCACCACCATGGACGACGCGGCGAACAGGGCGTCCCGGCGGTCCGCGATCACCGTGGCCCCGGTGTGCGCCTGCTCCCCGTGGACGGTGTACTCGTACTTGTTCGCGCCCCAGGTGGACTCCACCAGACCGATGGTGGCTCCGGCGTCCTCGAGCGAGCGTCCCTGCTCGATGTGGATCTCCACGTACGCCGCGAGGTCGAGGCTGGCCTCGCCGACGGTCCGCAGGGACTGCAGGGCCTCGCGGACCGTGACGCCGTCCGGATCCCGGGTCGCCAGCGCCTGTTCGGCGTCCAGCTTGCCGGTGAAGACCGAGCTGCCCATCATGGACGGCTTGAAGCGGCAGCCCTCCTCGTTGAACCAGTTGACGACCGCGATGTTGAACTCGGCCTCCTCCTCCGGGACGGCGTCACGGACCGCCGCCGCGGCGTGCGCCGCGGCGAGGACCCCGTAGGCACCGTCAAAGCGGCCGCCGGAGGGCTGGGAGTCCAGGTGGGAACCGACCGCGATGTACGGGGCGCCCGGCACGAGCTCGAGCAGGGCGAACTGGTTGCCGATCCGGTCATAGCGCACCTCGAAGCCACGGGCCTCGCACAGCCCACGGAACCAGTTGCGCGTCTGGCCGTCGGCGTGTGTTCCGGCCTGGCGGTCCACCCCTCCTCCCGCGGTGGCGCCATGGGTGCTCATGGAGGCGAAGTCGGCGAGGAAGGCGGTGGCGTCGATGGACACGGCGTCGATGGTCACAGCGGGTCTCCGGGTTCTGTTCGGGGGTGGGGTGATCGGGCGCAGGTGGTCAGCGCCGGTGGGTGCAGGAGCCGCCCACGAAGGTCGCCAGGACGTCCAGGTCGTTGAGGTCGTCGGCCTCCAGGGGCGAGCCGCTGAGGACGGCGGCGTCGGCGAACTTGGCGCGGGCGAGGGTGCCCCGGGTGGAGGACTGGCCATTGGCCGCCGCCGACCACTCGGTGTAGGAACGCAGCGCCTGCTCGGCGGTGAGCCCCTCCTGCGCGCCGATGACGGCACCGGTGTCACTGCGCCGGTCGATGGCCGACTGCATGCCCCGCAGCATGTCGTTGTCCGCCACGGGCAGGTCGCTGGACCCGGCCAGGATCACGCCGGCCTCCACCAGTGTCCGGCCGCGGTAGATCCAGTCCCGGCGGTGGTCGTCCAGGCGGTCGGCCATCTGGTCACCGATGGGCTGCAGGAATCCCGCCTGGGGCGTCACGGCCACGCCTAGCCGACCGGCCCGGGCCACCTGGTCCGGACGGGAGACCCCGAAGTGCTCGATCCGGTTGGGCGCCCCGCGGAGGCCGAAGCTGTCCTGGCAGTCCTCGATGAGGTCCAGGGCGAGGTCGATCGCCGCGTCGCCGATGGCGTGCAGCGCGATGGGCCAGCCGGCCCGGTACACCGCCTTCACCCGTTCGCGGTACTGCTCTGGGGTGTCCAGAAGGTAACCGGTGTTCCCGTGGTGGCCGCAGAAGGACTCCGTGACCGCCGCCGTGCGCCCCAGCAGGGAGCCGTCCAGGAAGACCTTGACGTGACCGAAGCGGACGCGGTCCGTGCCGAAGGCGAAGCGCTCGCCGAGGCCCAGGCCCAGGGCGGTGCCCATGCCGTGGAAGTCCTGCGCGTGGCCGTCCACGGTGGACAGGGAGTCCAGGGCGGGCATGAGCTGGGCACGGGCGTGCAACCGGCCGGTCTCCGCGGCCAGCTGGTAGGCCGCGACCTCCGTGGGGCTGTGGCCGATCCAACCACCGCCGACCCCGGCCTCGGTGAAGCTGGTGATACCGCGTGCGGCGTAGCGGCGGGTGGCCGCGTCGAGTGCGTCGGCGATGTCCTCGGCCGCGTAGGGCAGCAGACGCCGCTGCAACAGGCTCTGAGCGGTCTCCTCCAGCACGCCGGTGGGCCGGCCGGCGGCGTCCCGGACCACGGCACCGCCCGTGGGGTCGGTGAAAGCGGGCTCCAGCGCGCCCACCGCGCGCAGCGTGGCGGTGTTGGTGATCGCCGAGTGCCCCGAGGTGTGCCGCAGGTAGAGCGGACGGTTCCCGGTGATCGCGTCCAGCCGATCGATGCTGGGGTACTGGCTGTCGTGGTCCTTGTCATTGAAACCGGTCCCGTGGATCCAGGCGTCCGGCTGGGCGTCGAGCCTGCGTACCTCCGCCTCGAGCATCGAGTACAGCTCCTCCAGCCCACGGGCGCGGTCCAGCGGGACGGCCTGCAGGCCCAGTCCCCACCAGGTGGTGTGGCAGTGCGCGTCGTTGAAGCCGGGGACGATCGTGGCACCGTCGAAGCGCTCGGTGCTGCGGGCCGTCATGCCCTTGAGATCCTCGTCGAACCCGACGATCATCCCGCCGATGACCCCCATCCGCCGGACCCGAGGCCGTTGCGGGTCGAGGGTGATGATGGCGTCCGCCTCGAACAGCTGGTCCAGCATCATGGCCTGGCTCCGGCGAACTCGGCTTCGACAGCGTTGGCAGTGCCGGCCGGCACGGTCTCCCGGTCCACCACGAGGTGGATCAGGGCCGCCGTACGGCTGGCCAGGGCGCGCTCGACGGCGCCCCGGACGCCGTCGGTGGTCTCGACCCGCTCACCGAAGCCACCGAACGAGCGCATGAATGCCCCGAAATCGGGATTCGCCAGGTCCGTCCCGGAGACCCGGCCGGGGTACTCGCGCTGCTGGTGCGTCACGATGGTCCCGTACCGGCCGTTGTCCACCACGACGACGATCGGCGCCGCACCCTCGGCGATCGCCACGGACAGCTCCTGGCCGTTCATCAAGAAGTCCCCGTCCCCGCAGACCGCGACGACGGTGCGGTCCGGGTGCACCAGGCTCGCGGCGACGGCGGCCGGCACGGCGAGCCCCATAGCCCCGTTCCGTGGCCCGACCAGGCTGTTGGGTGCCTCGTGCACCAGGTGCCGGTGGCCCCAGAGGGTGGCGTTGCCCGCCCCGTAGGTGCACACGCGGTCGGCCGGCAGCAGCTCGGCGAGGACCCCGAAGGCGACCCCGAGGTCCACGCCCTCCGGCGGGTGCTCCGGGCCCGGCTGGGAGAAGCGGCGTTGGTCCGCGGCCAGCAACCGCATCCACTCCTCGCCGCGCTCGCCGCGGAGCCGGTCCGCCCCGAGCCGGAACAGGGCGTCCACAGCCGTGGCGGGGCCGGCCACCACGAGCTCGTCGATCCGGCCATGGTGCATCAGGGCCTGCGGGTCCGGCATGGCGACCACGGTGGTGGGCTCGAACCCGGCCGTGTAGCCCTCGCTGAGGACGTCACTGCGACCGCAGCCGACGAAGAGCAGCAGGTCCGCCTCGAACAGCCGGGAAGCCAGGGTGTCCGCCCGGCCGTACCCGAGCCAGCCGGCGTACGCGGGTGATGAGTTGGGCACGGCGTCGTAGGCCCTCCAGTCCGCGGCGACCGGGATGCCGGCGGCCTCGGCCAGCGTGGCGAGGTCCGCACCCGTGGAACCGTGCCAGCCGTCCCCGCCGGCGATGAGCAGGGGACGCCGGGCCCCGGCGATCAGCTGTCCGATCCGCTCGAGTTGGTCTGCGTCGACGGACGGCCGGGCCACGGGACGGGGGGCCGGTGTCGGGGCCTCGGTCAGCTGGACCAGGATGTCCTCCGGCAGGCCCACCACCACCGGGCCCGGGCGGCCCGAGGCGGCCAGGTGCATGGCCTGGGCGATCACCTCGCCGGCACGGTCGGCGACCTCCACGGTCAGCACGCCCTTGGCGGTGGTACCGAACCAACCGTCCAGGCTGAACTCCTGGAACGACTCCTGGCCGCGGTCCCGGTGCGGGATCAATCCCACCATCAGCACCATGGCCGTGGCGTCCTGCCAGGCCGTGTGTACCGCGATCATCGCGTTGGCCGCGCCGGGCCCGCGGGTGACCATGGCCACGCCGGGGCGGCCGGTCAGCCGGCCCTCGGCCAGGGCCATGAAGCCGGCCCCGCCCTCCTGTCGGCAGACCACGGTGCGGATGGCCGCGTCGTGCAGGCCGTCCAGGACGTCCAGGTAGCTTTCTCCCGGGACGACGTAGACACGTTCCACGCCGTGCTCGGCGAGGGTGTCCACGATCAGGTGACCGGCTGAGCGTGACACGGTGGTGACTCCTTGGGGTCGGTGGTTCCGGGACCGGTGGCCCCGGGGCGGGTGAGCGGAAGGGGAGAGTGGGGGAAGGCGGGACGACTCAGTGCTTGAAACCGGGCAGGTTCACGCTCATCCGCGGGGAGACCAGTGCCGAGAAGGCGGTGAACAGGGACAGGAAGACGAGCATCACCGCGGCGGGCCACCAGTGGTTCGCAGCGGTGGCCACCAGGGCGGTGGCGATCACCGGGATGAACCCGGAGAGCATCCCGGCGATGTTCTGGGCCAGCCCCACGCCGGTGTACCGGTACTTGGCCGGGAAGAGGCCGGTGAGGATGGTGCCGGAGGCCGCGTAGGGGATGGAGAGGGACGCCACGGCGATCGTCATCCCGAGCACGACCACCACGGGGTTGCCGCTCTCGATCATCAGGAAGCTGGGCCAGGCGAGCACGGCGGAGGCGAGACCGCCCCACAGGATGACCTTGCTGGCACCGAACCGGGCACCGGCCCGGCCGGCCAGGATGAGCACGGGGATCTCGACGGCCGCGGCCACCAGGCCTCCGAGGAGCATGACCGTGCGGTCGTACTCGAGGATGTTCACGCCGTACCAGACCACGAAGGCGGTCACCAGGTAGAAGCCGCCGATGCCCAGCAGACCGGCCGCCATGCCGACCAGGATGTGGCGCCAGTACCCGCCGAGGGTCTCCCGCACGGGGCTCTGTGCGGTCTCACCCTTTTCCATGAGTTCCTCGAACACCGGCGATTCCTCAAGCCGGCTGCGGATGTACAGGGCCACCAGGAGCATCGGGATGGCGGCCAGGAACGGCAGGCGCCAGCCCCAGGCGTCGAAGGACTCCTGGGTCATCCACAGGGCCAGCAGGTAGAAACCGCCGGAGGAGAGGATCGTGCCGATGGGTGAGCCGATCTGGGGGATCGCGGCGTAGATGGCCCGCTTCTCCAGGGGAGAGTTCTCCACCACGATGGTCATGGCCCCGGACCACTCACCGCCCACGAACAGTCCCTGGCCGATGCGCAGCAGGACGAGCAGCAGGGGAGCGGCCAGGCCGATCGCCGCATAGGTGGGGAGCATGCCGATCAGACCGGTCACCGCCCCGATGCCGACGATGGTGATCATCAGGACCTTGCGCCGGCCGATGCGGTCGCCCAGGTGACCGAAGACCAGACCGCCGAGCGGGCGGGCCGCCAGCCCGACACCGAAGGTGGCGAACGAGGACAGCGCGGCCGCCGTCGCGTTGTCGGTGGCGAAGTACTGGACGTTGAAGACGATGGCCGCCGCGGCGCTGAACAGGAAGAAGTCGTACCACTCCAGGGCGGTGCCGATGAGGGCGCCCATGGCAACCCGGTTGGCCTCCCGGGTGGTGAGCTGCCGCGCCGCGCCGAACTCGATGCTGGCGGTGGTCGGAGGAGCGGCATCGGGGATGATGCCGGTGGTGGTCTGCTGGTCCATGGCGACCCTCTCAGGGATGTGGGTGAGATCACAGTCTCGGTTGCTTCGTACCAGTGTGGTGGGCATCCTGCTGGCTTCGGCACGGCATGTGCCCCCGGATCCCGCCTCAGTATTGGGCATGTGCACATACACTGTGGTCATGAGCGCGTCGCCCATGTCCTCGTCCCCGCTGCCGGAGGACCGGGACCGGTGGCTGCGCCTGCTGGACAGTCTCGACGTCGACGGCCTGACGAGGCGTTTCCTCGACGCGGTCCGGCAGTTGCCCGACTACGTGAACCCACCCATCCCGTGGTCTCGCGTGGCCGAGGACGCGGAGGAGTCGTTCCTGGGCCTGGTCTCCGCACTGCGCGGGACGGAGCACTGGGTCCTCGAGGGCATCGCGACCCAGGTGGGTGTCACCCGGGCCAGGGCCGGCATCCCGCTGACGAGCCTCATGAGTGCGATCCGCCTGGACTTCGCCCTGTTGTGGGAGGAGCTGGTCGCCCTCGGAGACGTCGATGACATGGGCATCCTGCTTCGTCACGCGGCACTGGTGTCCGAGACGGTGGAGACCTACGTCCAGCAGACGCAGCACGCCTACCTGGTCGAGGAGCGGCGCATGGCCGACGAGATAGACGCCGAGCGGCGCGGCCTGCTCACCGAGCTGCTCGCCGAGCCTCCGGTGACGCCCGCCCGGCTGGCGCAGATCGCCGAACGGCTGGGAGTGGGCGTCGAGTGGGAGTACTCCGTCTATGCGAGCCGGGACGAGTCGCTGCAGCAGTTGCGGGTGGAGGCGGCTGCCCTGGAGCGCCAGGGCACCCAGGTGCTCTCGACCTATACGGGCAGCGGCCTGGTGGTGATCGTCCCCCACCCGCCGCGGACGGGACGGGCGCGCCTGCGACGCGTGGACCAGCTGAGGGTCGGCGCGGTCGGGGACGTCCGGGGGATGTCGGAGGTGAGCAGGGCGGTTCACCTGGCCAGGGAGCTGGCTGAGGTGCTCCGTCCGGGAGAGGCGGGATGCATGACCCCCGCACGGGGCTGGACGCGCGTCATCAGGCAGAGGCTGGCGGGGACCTCGCTGCGGGAGGTGGTGGACCTGTCTCCGCTGCTGGCGGGCTGCGGACCGGCCGAACGCTCCTCCGTCGAATCGGCCGTGCGCAGCTACCTGCGGACGGGGAGCATCGCGGAGACCTCCACCGAGCTGTTCTGCCACCGGAACACGGTGACGAACCGGCTGCGTCGCTTCCAGGAGCTCACCGGGATCGACCTGACCGTCCCGGACCAGGCCGCTCGGGCCGTCATCGCCTTCTCCTGACGGCCGTCGCCCGCAAGAGCCACGCGGGAAGAGGCGCCTCTCAGTCCAGGGGCCGGGGCATGGGCCGGGCGAAGCGGTCCAGCAGTGGCCCGTTGAGACTGCGGTGGTCCCTCCAGTGGGTGTCGATCGCCTGGTCGTAGAAGCCCGCCAGCGTCTGGGTGGCGGCGCGCCAGGAATGCCGTTCGGCCTCCTCGCGCGCGGCCCGGCCCATCCGGAGGCGCAGTCCGGGATCCGCCAGCAGTCGCCCGAGCCGGTCCGCCCAGCCGTCCACGTCACCGGGGTCGACGAGGAAACCGGTCCGCGCGTCGTCGATCACGAAGGGGACCCCGCCCGCCCGGGCGCCCACCACGGGCACCCCGGAGGCCATCGACTCCAGGGCCACCAGGCCCAGCGTCTCCGTGGTCGAGGGGAAGGCGAAGACGTCCGCGCTCGCATAGGCCTGGGACAGCTCGGGGCCGGACAGGTAACCGGTGAACACCGTCCACGCCGGGTCGAAGTGCCTCCTCAGTTGCTCCACGTGGGGGCCCGAACCGACCATGGCCAGCCGGGCTCCGGGCACCCGCTGCCGCAACCGGCGCATGGGTTCCAGGAGCGCATCCAGGTCCTTCTCCCGGCTCATGCGTCCCACGTAGACCACGAGGGGAGCCTCGGGGTGGCCGTCCGTGAGCCGGGCGCGCATCGGCGCGGAGGCGTGGGAGGGGTGGTAACCGATGGTGTCCACGGCCTTCGGCCACAGGCCCACCCGCCGGATCCCGACCTGGCGGGCCCGCTCCACCATGGGGCCGGAGGTGCACAGGTTCACCTCGGCCTTGTTGTGGATGAACCGGATCCAGCTCTCCGCGGGGTGCCGTGCCCAGCCGACCCGCAGCGACTCGGTGTACTGGGGGACGTCCGTGTGGAAGCTGGCCAGCTGGGGCACGTCGCGCCGTCCTGCGGAGAGCACCCCGTAGGCGGCCAGCCAGACCGGGTTGACCGTGTGCACCAGGTGCGGGCGGAAGGCCTCCATCTTCCGGGCGATCTCCGGGGTGGGCATGCCGACCTTCAGCTCGGGGTACAGCGGGCGCAGGGAGACACCGCGCACCCGGACCACCTCGTGGCCCGCGTACTCGGCCGGCGGGTGGCCGGGGGCGAAGAGCAGGACCTCGTGGCCCAGGTCCCTCAACTGTTCCAGGGTGCGCACCACCCGGGTCACCACCCCGTCGATCTTGGGCAGGAAGACCTCGGTGAACATCGCGATGCGCATGCGGCTCCTCGGCGGGCGCTGCGGGAGGTTCCCGACGCCGGACCGCGGGCGCCGGCGTCGGGGGACCTCCCGTGTCAGGTCACTGGGCGGAGGCGTGCTCCGCCGGCGCCGGGCGGGACGGGGTGTACTCCGGGATCCCGGCATGCTGCTGGGCCGTCCACAGGGAGGTGGCCGGGACCCTGGACAGGTCCGCGCGGTCCCGGTACCTCTCGGCGATCTGCTCGACCTCGAGCAGCAGGCCCTCGGACAGGGTGGTCGGGTTCAGTCCCAGGTCGATGAAGGCGTCGTTGACCACGTGGAGCTCGTTCTCGGCGGACTCCTTGCGCGGGTTGGGCACCATCTGCACCTCCGCGCCGGTGATGCGCCCGACCAGCTCGGCCAGGTCCCGGACGCGGTGGGTCTCGGTCATCTGGTTGAAGATCTTGACCCGGTCCCCGGTGGCCGGCGGGTTCTCCAGGGCGATCTGCACGCACCGGACCATGTCCTGCATGTGGATGAAGGCGCGGGTCTGGCCACCGGTGCCGTGCACGGTCAGGGGGTAGCCGACCGCAGCCTGCATCAGGAAGCGGTTCAGCACCGTGCCGTAGTCACCGTCGTAGTCGAAGCGGTTGATGAGGCGTTCGTCGAGCTGGGTCTGCGCGGTGTGCGTGCCCCAGATGATGCCCTGGTGCAGGTCCGTGATCCGCAGCGAGTCATTCTTCACGTAGTAGGCGAAGAGGTGCTGGTCCAGCACCTTGGTCATGTGGTAGATCGACCCCGGGTTGGTCGGGTACAGGATCTGCTGCGGGATCCGGTGCGGTTCGACCGGGTTGCCCTCGGCGTCCTCCTGGGCGGTGACCTCGACGTCCAGGTAGCCCTCCGGGATCTTCATCCCTGCCGTGCCGTAGCCGTACACGCCCATGGTGCCCAGGTGCACGAGGTGGATGTCCACGCCCGAGTCGACGATCGCGCACAGCACGTTGTGGGTGGCGTTGACGTTGTTGTCGACGGTGTAGCGCTTGTTCTTCGGGGACTTCATGGAATACGGCGCGGCGCGCTGCTCGGCGAAGTGGACCACGGCGTCCGGGCGCTCGGTGCGGAAGAACTCCACCAGGCCCTCGTAGTCCTGGGCGACGTCCAGGAAGGCGAAGCCGATCTCCTTGCCGGAGACCTCCTGCCACGCGGCGCGCCGCTCGGACAGGGACCGGATGGGGGTCAGGGACTGCGCCCCCAGCTCCTCGTCGATCACCCGGCGGGAGAAGTTGTCCACGATGACCACCTCGTGGCCCAGGTCAGACAGGTGCAGGGAGGCGGGCCAGCCACAGAAGCCGTCTCCGCCGAGGATCGCAATCTTCACAGGTACTCCCATTGCAGGTTGAGGGTGACCGGACACCGTCCGCCGGTCCCGGTCGTCGTCCGGGGCGCGGCGGGTCGTCGTGTGGGTCGGGCTGTGTCGAGCCTATCCAACCGCCGACCGCGTGCGGGTCCTGCTGGTCCCCGCATGACGGCCTGACCGGGGACGCTCGACCGCCCCGGGCCGTGGCGGGCGGCGGGCGGGATGGGGTAGGGGTGGAAGCGGTGGACCGGCGCGCTCCCCGGGAGTACCTCGAGGTTCACGGGACGTTCATCTCGCGGGCAGGAATACTTCCCGGGGAGGCGCTGTTCTATTGAACGTTCAACCATAGAAGGTGGACCGGCCGGACCGCGGTCCGGACGCCGCCGCAACCCAGAGGAGAGCTCATATGACCGCACTGACCCCCGGTACCTGGAACCTGGACGCCACCCACACCGACGTGGACTTCACCGTCCGCCACGCCGGCATCTCCAAGGTCCGCGGCACCTTCAACGCCGTCGAGGGCTCGCTGGTCGTCGGTGACGACGCCACGGCCTCGAACGTGAACGTGACCATCGACGCCAACTCCGTCGACACCGGCCAGCCGGACCGCGACGCCCACATCAAGGCAGCCGACTTCTTCGAGACCGAGGCCCACCCGAACATGACCTTCGTGTCCACCGAGGTGCGTGGAGACGCCGCCGGCGAGTTCACCCTCGTGGGCGACCTGACCATCAAGGGCATCACCCAGCGCGTCGAGCTGGACGCCGAGTTCGGCGGCCAGACCGTGGACGCGTTCGGCATGACCCGCGCCGGCTTCGAGGCCAAGGGCGAGATCTCCCGCAAGGACTTCAACATCACCTGGAACGCCCCCCTGCAGGCCGCCGCCGGTGGCGTGCTCGTCTCCGACAACGTGAAGATCCTGATCGACGCCTCCTTCGTGCTGCCGTCCGAGGAGACCGCCCAGGCCTGATCCTCAAGGGCCTCCTCCGGGAGGTCCCCGCAGCGCCCCCGCCGCGGCCGCCGGCCGACCGGACGCCTGGGGCCGACCACGCCCCCGTTCTCCCGTGGATCTCCCGGGAGGGCGGGGCGTTCCCGACCGCCGGGCGTCCCCGCTACGGGCACTTGCCGTGCGGGAGGGCACCCCTAGACTGGCGATGGACCTGGACCCGGCGGCGCCGAGGGCGCCACGACGCCGGGCCCTGAGGACGAGACCGACGGAGGCCCGTACATGGCAGGCAAGACCGCGCACCAGAACACCACCTTCCCGCTGCCCGACAAGGACCCCGGCCAGGACGGCGACCGGCTGGGCCACGGCTACCTGGCCACGCCCGAGTCCGGATCCGGGCCGGGTGTCATCGTCATCCAGGAGTGGTGGGGACTGACCGACCACATCAGGGACGTGTGTGATCGCCTGGCCGCGGAGGGCTTCACCGCCCTGGCCCCGGACCTCTTCGGCGGCTGGGTGGCCCACGACGGCGACGAGGCCGGCGAGATGATGTCCAAGCTGCCGGCCGAGGAGGGCGCACGCCAGCTGGCCGGCGCCGTGGACTACCTGCTGTCCCTGGACGCGGTGACCTCGCAGACCGTGGGCACCATCGGCTTCTGCATGGGCGGGGGGTTCGTGCTCGCCCTGGCCGCCCAGCAGGGCCCGAAGGTCTCGGCGGCCGTGCCGTTCTACGGAGTGGGCCAGGCCGTCCCGGACGCCTATGCGGGCGTCAGGGCCGCCGTGCAGGGTCACTACGCCGAACAGGACTCGATGTTCCCGCCGGACCAGGCGCGCAAGCAGGAGCAGCAGATCCGCGAGGAGTCTGGTGCCGAGGTGGAGTACTTCTTCTACGACGCCCCGCACGCCTTCCACAACGACGAGAACCCGCAGGGCAACTACCGGCCCGAACAGGCCCGCCTGGCCTGGTCCCGCGCGGTGCAGTTCCTCAAGGACCGGGTGAAGTAGGCCCCGTGCCCCGTGCCCGCGACCGGGCGTCCGATCCGCGGCCGGCGCCCGTCCCGGCCGTCCCGGAGACGCTCTTCCTCTCCACCATCCCCGGTGCCTCCCCCTCCAAGTGGGTGGACCGCTTCACCTCGCGCGAGCGCCGGGCCCAGCTGGTGAACCACGACGTCGGCGGGCAGCTGGCGTTCCTGGCCCCCGGTCCCGGTGGCTCGGCCCCCCGGGGCCTGCCCCAGCTGGGCTACCTGCGCTGGTCGCTGGACTCCGGGCCGGAGGCGCTGCTGCGCGCGGGCGGGATCGATCCGCAGGACGTGCACGTGGTGCGGTTCTACGAGGAGGACCCGGTGGTGTGCGTGGGCAAGGACCACCTGCTCGCCGCCTGGGACCCCGAGGCGGACGGCCCGGTGCCCGTGGAGGAGCTCGACCCGCAGGCACTCATGGACCCGGACCGGTTCGCGCCCGAGCCGCCGGCCGATCCGCTGGAGGCGCCGGAGGTCCCCGGCTCCGGGGAGCGGATGGCCGTGGAGATCGTCGCCAGCGGGACCGGGCACACCGTGCTGCCGGCATCCGTGGCGCGCATGTTCGGCCGCAAGGACGTGATCGTGCTGCCGCTGTCCGGCCACCCGGGCTGGGGCGTGGGTCTGGCCTGGCTGAAGTCGGCGGACTCCGAACTCGTCCAGGACTTCGTCGGGGCCGCCAAGGGCCGACGTCCCGGCTCGTCCCGGAACGATCGCGGACAGTCCGCCGCGGGCTCCGCGTCCACCGGGGCATCGCGGGCGGCGGCGGGCGGGCGACCGGCGAGGAAGCCCTCCAGGGCGCCGGCGAAGTCCTCCTCGAAACCGCGCAAGCGCCGCTGAGCGGCCGTCGGGTCCCTCAGTCCCAGGACAGCACGAAGCCCAGCTCGTCCAGGATGCGGGACGCGGTGGCCTGCGGGTCCTCCGTGGAGGCCACCGTGATCCCGTCCTCCCCCGCGGCCAGCGGTTCCATCAGGGCCGCCTGGCTGTCCACCAGCGAGGCCGGCATGAAGTGTTCCCGCCTCGACGCCAGCCGGGCCCGCAGCTCGTCCGGGGAGGCCAGGATCTGCACCACGGTGACGGGGTAGCCGCACGAACGCAGCACGTCCCGGTGGGCGCGCCTGAGCGCCGAGCAGGCCAGCACCGCGGGCAGTCCGAGCCCGCCCAGCCGGCCCAGCTCCGCGGCGAGCCGGTCGAGCCAGGGCGCGCGGTCGTCCTCGTCCAGGGGGGTCCCGGCGGCCATCTTCTCGCGGTTGGCCACCGGGTGGAAGGCGTCCCCCTCCACCCAGACCCGGCCCAGCGCCGTCGCCACGAGCCGGCCGACCGTGGACTTGCCGGACCCGGTGGGGCCGGACACCACGAGGTGGGCGGCCCCGGCGGGCCAGGGCGCCGGCGTCGGGGGCTGCGGGTGTTCCGTGTGCTCGGCCACGCCCCCAGCGTACGGCGGAACGGGCCGGGACGGGCAGGCTCAGCCGAGGCGGCCGGGCTCGGCCGACTCGTACGGTTCCCCGTCCGGATCGGCGGGGACCGGTTCGGTGCCGCGCCACCGGGCGATGAACGTCATCAGGTGGAACACCACCAGCACCATCGCCGTGCCCAGGGCGATCCCGCCGAACTGCATCCCGCCGAGGTCCAGGGTGGGGTTGGCGATGGCGACGATCAGTCCCGTGCCGGCCGCCATCAGGTTGATGGTGTTGGAGAAGTCCACCGAGTTCTGCACCCAGATGCGCACGCCCATCACGCCGATCATCCCGTACAGGATGATCCCCGCCCCGCCGAGCACCCCGGCGGGGATGGTGTTGATCAGTGCGCCGAACTTGGGCAGGAACGCCAGGGCCAGGGCCGTGCACCCGGCCACCCAGTACGCCGCGGTGGAGTACACGCGGGAGGAGGCCATGACGCCGATGTTCTCCGCGTACGTGGTGGTGCCCACGCCGCCGCCCGCCCCGGACAGGGTGGTGGACAGGCCGTCGGCCATCAGCGCGCGCCCGTAGGAACCCTCCAGGTCGCGGCCGGTCATCAGGCCCACGGTCTTCACGTGCCCGATGTTCTCCGCCACGAGCACGAGCACCACGGGCAGGAACAGGAACAGGACGTTCCAGTGGAACTCGGGCGCGTGGAACGGCGGCAGGCCCACCCAGGCGGCCTGGCCGACCGGGGCGAAGTCGACCTGCCCCTGCACCAGCGCCACCAGGTAGCCCACGATGATGCCCAGCAGGATGGACAGCCGGCCGAGCAGGCCCTTGAACAGGACGGCGGCCACGACGATCGCCAGGGTCGTGGAGAAGGTGGTCAGCGGCACGTCGACCATGGCCTGCGTGGTGGAACCGGCCAGGTTCAGGCCGATCAGCGCGACGATCGTGCCCATCACCACGGGCGGCATCAGGGCGTGGATCCAGCCGACGCCGGCCCTCTGCACCACCAGGCCCACGAGGAACAGGGCCACGCCGGTGACCAGGACGCCTCCGAGGGCACCCCCGATCCCGTGCTGGTTCATGGCCGCGGAGATGGGGGCGATGAACGCGAAGGAACTGCCGAGATAGGACGGCACCCGCCCGGCGGTGATGACCAGGAACAGCAGGGTGCCCACGCCGGAGAAGAACAGGGAGGCGGTCACGGGGAACCCGGTGATGGTGGGGACCAGCACGGTGGCGCCGAACATGGCCATGACGTGCTGCACGCCCACGCCGATGGTCTGCGGCCAGCCCAGCCGCTCGTCCGGGGCGACCACCTCGCCCGGGGCGATGCGCCGGCCGTCACCGTGGACGGTCCAGCCGATGCCGAGGCGTCGGGTCAGTGCGGGACGCGAGGCGGGGCGGCGGCGGGGGGAGTCCGGTCCGGGCGTCCGGTCGGCGGGCGTGTGCGGGTCGTTCGTGGTCACGGTGCACCTTCGGTCGGCGTGCAGGAGGGGCTGTCCGGCCCCGGCGGTGTCCGGCGGGCGGCTTCATCCCCGGGGAGTCAACTGACCCGTAGGGTACCGTTGAATCGTGACTGACTACGTGGGTGTGATCGGCGAGGCGCTCGTCGACGTCGTCGTCTCGGACACCGCCACCCCACGGGCCCACGTGGGTGGAAGTCCCCTGAACGTTGCCGTCGGCCTGGCCCGCCTGGGGGAGAACGTGCTGTTCACCGGGCGCTATGGCCGGGACGAGTACGGGGACATGGTCCGCGACCACCTGGCGCGCAACGGCGTGGACTCCGTCCTGGGCCCGGACGACACCGCGACCTCGGTGGCCACCGCCCGGCTGGACCCCACCGGGGCCGCGAACTACTCGTTCGACCTCGACTGGACGCTGCCCCCCGCCGCGGAGCTCTCCGAGCTGGTCCGCCAGGCCCTGTGCCGGGACGGGAAGAGCCGGACCCTGACGCACGTGCACGCCGGGTCCATCGCCACCATGCTCGAGCCGGGCGCCTCCACCGTCATGGAGCTGCTGTCCACCCTGGAGCCGGACGTCACCCTCAGCTACGACCCGAACTGCCGGCCCTCGATCGTCCCGGACCGCGCCCTGGCCCGGCGCCGGGCGGAGGAGTCCGTGGCGCTCGCCGACGTCGTGCACGCCTCGGACGAGGACCTGGCCTGGCTGTACCCGGACCGCCCGCTCGAGGACACCATCGTGGCGTGGCAGCGGATCGAACCGGCCATGGTGGTGGTCACCCGCGGGGCGACCTCCATCCTCTGCGCCACCGCCGCCGGCGTCTCCGAGCACCCCGTGCACCCCGTGGAGGTGGCGGACACGGTGGGAGCGGGGGACTCGTTCACCGCCGCACTGCTGATCGCCCTCAAGGACCGCGGCCTGCTCGGTGCCGACCGCCGGGAGGCGCTGCGGGGCATCAGCCCGGAGGACACGACGGCGGTGCTCGCCTACGCAGCGCGGGCGGCGGCCATCACCTCCTCCCGGCCGGGCGCCGACCCGCCCACCCGCGACGAGCTCGGCTGAACCGGCCCGGGAGTCCGGTCCGGTCCACCGGCCCCCGGCCTAGAATGGACCCATGTCCCTCCCCGATCCGGCCCTCGATCCGGCACCGCCGGTCAGGCCCGGCGGCGCCACGCGACGTCCCCGGATGATCGCCAGCGACCTGGACGGGACCATCATCGGCTATGAGCACTCCCGCACGGGGTGGGTCTCGCCGCGCACGGTGGCCGCGTTCCAGGCCGCCCATGACGCCGGAGTGCAGGTGGTCTTCGTGACCGGCCGCCCGATCCGCTGGCTGACGCCGGTGGCCGAGGGCCTCGCCCACGCCGGGCCGGTGATCTGCTCCAACGGAGCGGTGGTCTACGACCTGGTCCGTGACACCGTGCTGGAGTCCCGGCCCATGATGCTGGACACCGTCCTGGAGGCCCGGGCCATGATCGCCGCGCTGGACCCCTCGGCGTCCTTCGGCGTGGAGACCCTCGACGGGTTCCACCTCGACGCCGCCTTCATGGACCGCCTGGACGAGGACTCTCCTGCCGAGCTCGCCCGGGGCATCCACGTCGGCCGGTCCCTGGACGAGGTGCTGCCCCCGGAACCGGAGGTGGTGAAGTTCCTGGCCAAGACGCGCAGCAGCGAGCCGGACGCCTTCCTGGCCGAGGTGCGGTCCCTGCTCGGCGAACTGCTGGCCGTCACCCACTCCGCCCCCGGCGTCGCCCTGCTGGAGATGTCCCGCCCGGACGTGAACAAGGCCAGCACCCTGGAGGACTTCGCCGCCCGGCACGGGATCTCCGCCCAGGAGGTGGTCGCCTTCGGGGACATGCCCAACGACCTGGAGATGATCCACTGGGCCGGGACCGGGTACGCCGTGGCCTCCGGGCACCCGCTGCTGCTGGAGGCCGCCGACGCCACCACCGATGCCTGCGACGACGACGGCGTGGCCGCGATCATCGAGCACCTGCTCACCCTGGACTGACCCCGCACCCGCTGCCGTTAGGGTGATGACCGTGAAGCCCCCCAGCCTGCCGCAGTACCTGAAGGACTCGTTGCCCGGCCGCCGGGGCTGGCCCCTGGCCTTCGCCCACCGGGGCGCGGACACCGCCCGGGAGAACACCCTCGCCGCCTTCCGCGCCGCCGTGGAACGCGGCTACGGCTATCTCGAGCTGGACGTGCGCACCACGCGGGACGGCGTGCTCATGGTCTTCCACGACGAGGTGCTGGACCGCGTCACCACCGGTACCGGCCGGGTCTCCGACCACACGTGGGAGGAACTGGCCCGGGTCCGCGTCATCGATCCCGCCCTCACCGGGGCCGCCGCCGGGACCCCCGGGGCCGCCGCGTCCGAGGCCCCGGAGGGTGAGCACCTGCTGCGCTTCGAGGACCTGCTGACCGAGTGGGACGACGTCCGCCTCAACGTGGACCTCAAGGACGACGCGGCGGCCGAGGCGATCGCCCGGATCGTGGCGCGCCATGACGCCTGGGACCGCGTGCTGGTCGCGTCCTTCCACGACTCCCGCCGCCGCAGGTTCACCCGGGCGTCCGGGCGGGCCGTGGCGATGTCCGGCGGGGCGCTGGCGGTCGGGGCCCTCGTGCTCACCGCCCCGCTCGGCCTGACGCGGTTCGTCGCCCGCCGGCTGGCCCACGTCCACTGCGTGCAGGTCCCGGTGAGGCAGGGGCCGATCACGGTGGTCACCCCGCGGTTCGTCTCGCGCTGCCAGGCCGCGGGACTGCAGGTCCACGTCTGGGTCGTGGACGAGCCGGCGGAGATGGAACGGTTGATCGCCCTGGGCGTGGACGGACTGATGACCGATGACGTCGAGGCCCTGGCCGCGGTGATGGAGGCACGTGGTTTCTGGCCCCAGCGGTAGGCCGCTACCGTGGGAGGATGCCTGAGATTCCCGACGCCGTCCAGGACCAGACGATGAGACTCGCCCCGGGCTCCGAGCAGCCCCTCGACGAACCGGGAGCCGGCCTGCCGGTGCCCGCCGGCCCCGCCGTGGCCATGGGAACGGAGGCGCCGGCCGACGCCGTCGGGCGCATGCGGCAGGCCGCCACCCTGCGATTGCCGCACCCGCGCCGGTACCGGGCCGCACAGCTCAAGGGGATCCGGCGGATGCTGGAGGAGGAGGCCGACGCCATCTGCGCGGCCCTCGAGCAGGACCTCGGCAAGTCCCGCACGGAGGCCATGGTCACCGAGGTCCAGGTGACCCGCGCCGAGGCGGACCACGCCCTGCTGTACCTCACCGACTGGATGGAACCGCAGTCCGTGAAGGTCCCGCTGGCCTTCCAGCCGGCCAGTGCCAAGATCGAGGCGCGTCCGCTGGGTGCGGTGCTGGTCATCGCCCCGTGGAACTACCCGTTCCAGCTGCTCATCTCCCCGCTGGTGGCCGCCGTGGCCGCGGGCAACGCCGTGGTGCTCAAGCCCAGTGAGAAGGCCCCGGCCACGTCCGAGCTCATCGGGCGCCTCATCCCGCAGTACCTGGACCCGCGCTCGGTGGCCGTGGTGCAGGGTGGCGCCGAGACCGTCCAGGGGCTGCTGGCCGAGAAGTTCGACCACATCTTCTACACCGGCGGAGAACGGGTCGGCCGGATCGTCTACGAGGCGGCCGCCCGGCAGCTGACCCCCGTCACCCTGGAACTGGGCGGGAAGTCACCGTGCGTGGTGGCGGACGGGCGCAACTGGCCGGCCATCGCCCGGCGCATCGCCTTCGGCAAGTTCACCAACGCCGGACAGACGTGCGTGGCCCCGGACTACGTGCTCGTGGTCGGCGAGGAGACGCAGCGGCAGCTGGAGAGGCACCTGACGAAGGCCATCACCGAGTTCTACGGTGCGGACCCGCAGGCCTCCGCGGACTACGGCCGGCTCATCGACACCCAGCACGCCGAGCGACTGGCCGGCCTGCTGCAGGACGCGCTCGAGCCCGGGGAGGGGCGCGCCCCGGCGCGGCTCGTGCACGGGGGCCGGGCCGACGTGGCGGACAGGTACCTCGAGCCGACCGTGCTGGCGGACGTCTCCGCGGACAGCGCGCTGATGGCCGAGGAGATCTTCGGGCCCATCCTGCCGATCCTGCGCGTGGACACCGTGGAGGAGGCGAT
The DNA here is from genome assembly GCF_035445025.1 of Citricoccus sp. NCBI lineage: Bacteria > Bacillati > Actinomycetota > Actinomycetes > Micrococcales > Micrococcaceae > Citricoccus > Citricoccus sp. The sequence continues at coordinate 213,114 of NZ_DAOMPX010000001.1, forward strand.
CGAGTTCATCAACGCCCGGCCGCATCCGCTGGCCGCCTACCTGTTCACGGACAAGCCCCGTTACCACCGCGCGTTCGAGGAGCGCGTGACCGCCGGCGGGATGGCCTTCGACGTCACGCTGATGCACGTGGGCCTGCCGACCCTGCCGTTCGGCGGCGTGGGGCCCTCGGGGATGGGCTCGTACCACGGGCGTGCCGGGTTCGAGACGTTCTCCCAACTGCGCCCGGCCCTGACGAAGACCGACCAGGTGGACACCCTCAAGGCCGTCTACCCGCCCTACACCTGGACCAAGCGCCAGGCGATCAAGCGCCTGCTCTGACGCTCAGGCGATGACCGCGTCCACGATCGCCTTCGCCTCGGCCTGGACCTGGGCCAGGTGCTCGGCGGAGACGAACGACTCGGCGTAGATCTTGTAGACGTCCTCGGTGCCGGAGGGGCGCGCGGCGAACCAGGCGTTCTGCGTGGTGACCTTCAGCCCGCCGATGGGCGCCTCGTTCCCGGGCGCCTCGGTCATCGTGGCGATGATCCGCTCCCCGGCCAGGGTGTCCGCGGTGACGTCCGCCGGGGACATCCGCTTCAGCTTGGCCTTCTGCTCCGCGGTGGCCGGGGCGTCGATGCGGGCGTACACCGGGTCCCCGTACCGCGCGACGAGGTCCGCGTAGTACCGGGACGGCGACGTGCCCGTCACCGCCCGGATCTCCGCGGCCAGCAGGCACAGCAGGATCCCGTCCTTGTCCGTGGACCACGGGGTCCCGTCGAAGCACACGAAGGACGCCCCGGCGGACTCCTCCCCGCCGAAGACACCCGTCCCGTCCAGCAGGCCGGGCACGAACCACTTGAAGCCCACCGGCACCTCCACGAGGTCCCGGTCCAGCCCCGCGGCCACCCGGTCGATCATCGAGGAGGAGACGAGCGTCTTCCCGACGCCGGCCCCGGCCGGCCAGTCGTAACGGTGCCGGTAGAGGTAGTCGATCGCCACGGAGAGGAAGTGGTTCGGGTTCATCAGCCCGCCGTCCGGGGTGACGATGCCGTGGCGGTCGGCGTCCGCGTCGTTGCCGGTGGCGATGTCGAACGGCGCCGCAGCGTCCGGTCCCGGCACGTCCGCGTCGGCGCCGGGACCGGACGCGGAACCGGCGTCGGGCCGCATCCGCCCGATCAGCGAGGCCATGGCGTTCGGCGACGAGCAGTCCATCCGGATCCTGCCGTCCCAGTCCAGGGTCATGAACGCCCACTGGGGGTCGACGTCCGGGTTCACGACGGTGAGGTCCAGTCCGTGGCGCTCGGCGATCTCGCCCCAGTACTCCACCGAGGCCCCGCCCATGGGGTCCGCGCCGATGCGGACCTTCGCCCGGCGGATGGCGTCCAGGTCCACGACCTTCGGCAGGTCGGTGACGTAGCGGTCCCGGAAGTCATAGGTGCCCAGCGCCTCGTGGCGCCGCGCCTCGGCCAGCGGGATGCGCCGGACCTCCGCCAGGCCCCCGGCCAGCAGCTCGTTGGCGCGGTCCGCGATCCAGTCCGTGGCGTCGGTGTCCGCGGGGCCGCCGTGGGGCGGGTTGTACTTGAAGCCGCCGTCGGCGGGCGGGTTGTGGGAGGGCGTGATGACGATGCCGTCGGCCAGGTCCTGCCCGTGGGTGCGGTAGTCGTTGAGCACCAGGATGGCGTGGGAGACGGCCGGGGTGGGGGTGTAGCCGTCCCGGGAGTCGATCAGCGTGCGTACCCCGTTGCCCATGAGCACCTCGAGCGCGGTGTCCTGGGCCGGCCCGGACAGGGCGTGGGTGTCCCGGCCCATCAGCAGCGGGCCGGTGATCCCCTGGGCGGCGCGGTACTCGACGATCGCCTGCGTGATGGCGGCGATGTGGTCCTCGTTGAAGGAGGTCTTCAGGGACGAGCCGCGGTGGCCGGAGGTGCCGAAGGAGACCCGCTGCGCCGGGTCCGCGGGGTCCGGATGACGCTCGGCGTAGGCCGCCAGCAGGGCGTCCAGGTCGACGAGGTCTTCGGGGAGGGCCACGGTGCCTGCCCGTTCGGCGGCGGGCGCAGGGGTCTGAGCGTTCATGGCACCACTGTTCCACGAACGCGTGACCACAGGTAGCCGACCGGTGAACATGACCGACGGCGCGGGGACGGCCGGCAGGTGGTGCTGGGGTACGCCCTACCGTTGTCACCCGGTCCCGGGGAGCGGAAAATCGGGTCATGTCCACAGCACGCGTGACCGGGGACGGGCTCACGGTGGGAGCCGCCGCCCCGGGACCGGACGTCGTTCCCGCCCCGGCCATCGCACCCGTTCCGGCCGGGGACGCCGACATCCGCGGGGCGCTGTTCCCCATGGACGAGTACGCCCAGCGGCTGCTGTCGGTGCGCGAGAGGATGGACCGGCAGGGCCTGAGCGCCCTGATGGTCGTGGACCCGGCGAACATCTTCTACCTCACCGGCTATGACGCGTGGTCGTTCTACACCCCGCAGGTCCTCTTCATCCCCCTGGACGGGCCCATGCTGTTGTTCCTGCGGGAGATGGACGCCCTGGGTGCCTTCCGCACCAGCTGGCTGCCCATGGACCAGGTCCTGGGCTATCCGGAACGCTACGTGCACCAGCCCCGGATCCACCCCTTCGACTGGGTCGCCGACGCCCTGCGCCGGCGCGGTCTGGTCGAACCGGCCGCCCGGGGAGGCGTGGGCCTGGAGATGGACGCCCACTTCTTCGCGCCGAAGGCCTACCAGGCGCTCCTGCGGGGGATTCCGGAGTGGTCCCTCGTGGACTGCTTCGAGCTGGTCAACTGGGTGCGGGCGGTGAAGTCGGATGCCGAGATCCGGTACATGCGCCTCGCGTCCCGGGTGACCACGGTGTCGATGCAGGAGGCCATCGACGCGATCGAGCCGGGAGTGCCCCAGAACCAGGTGGCCGCGCACATCGCCGCCGCCCAGGCCGCGGGCACCGAGGACGCGTGGGGTGACTTCCCCGCCATCGTCCCGATGCTGCCCACCGGCGGGTCCGCGGACACCCCGCACCTGACCTGGTCCGATCGCGTGCTGCGGGAGGGTGACGCCGTGGCCGTCGAGCTGGCCGGGGTGCACCGCCGGTACCACGTGCCCCTGGCCCGCACGGTCGTGCTCGGCACGCCGTCGCCCGAACTGCTGCTGCTGGAGGAGGCGGTCGGAGCCGGGCTGCAGGACATCCTCGACGTCGCCGCCCCCGGCGTCCCCGTCCGGGAACTGTCCCGGACGTGGACCCGGACCCTGGCGGGGTACGGGCTGGAGAAGCCCAGTCGCCTCGGGTACTCCATCGGGGTCGGCTTCCCGCCGGACTGGGGGGAGCGGACCATCAGCATCCGTGCCGAGGACGAGAACGTGCTGGCGGAGAACATGACGTTCCACCTGATCTGCGGGATGTGGATGACCGGCTACGGCTACGCGGCCTCGGAATCGATCCGCATCACGGACACCGGCGTCGAGGCCTTCACGCAGTTCCCCCGGCTCATCCTGCGGAAGTGAGCTCCGCCCCCGGTCCGGCGCCACCGGGCGGCCGGGGCGGCCCGGCTGGTTGAATAGGCGGCAGGGGCCGACGAGACGACCGTCAGGCCGGCCCGGGACCGCAGGAGGAACACCGATGTCGCTGCCCCGTTGGGTGCACCTGGGACACCCGGGCCGGATCACGGACACGGGCGAGGGCGAACGCGGGGAAGCGGACGGCGTGGCGGCCCCCTGCCTGGTGCGTGCCGCCACCGCCTCCCACGGCTCGGCGGAGCCCATGCTGGAGGCCCTCGGGGACCTGCCGGCCCAGGAGCTGCCCCGGCCGGGCGGCGGGGACACCCGCGCCCTGTGGGAGCTCCTCGCCTCCGTGGCCGCGGTGGACCTGGTGGCCGCCCGCGTGCTCGAACCCCACCTGGACGCCGTGGCGATCCTGGACCAGGCCGGGGTGCCGGCCCCGCACGGTGTCCTGGGCGTCTACGCCTCCGAGTCCGGGGGGCAGACCCCCGTCGCCCACCGGACCCGCCCCGGACACGCCGACGGGCCCGGTCCCTGGGCGCTGGACGGCACCAAGCCGTGGTGCTCCCTGGCCGGGCGCTGCTCGGCCGCCGTCGTGACCGCCGCCCTGCCCGACGGCGGCCGGCAGGCCTTCCTCGTCGACCTCCGCCACCCCGGCGTGCACCCCGGGGCGGGCAGCTGGCCCGCCCTGGGGCTGGCCGCGATCGACAGCGGTCCGCTCACCTTCGAGGCGGTCCCGGCCCTGCCGGTGGGCGGCCCGTCCTGGTACCTGGACCGGCCCGGGTTCGCCTGGGGCGGGATGGGGGTGGCCGCCGTGTGGTTCGGCGGTGCCGTGCACCTGTACCGCACGCTGGCGGCCTCGGCGGCCCGCCGGGAACCGGACCAGTTCGCGCTCGCGGCACTGGGGCGCGTGGACCGCCTGCTGTCCTCGGTGTCTGCCCAGCTGGCCGCGGCCGCCGACGCCATCGACGCCGGCGACCTGACCGGGCCCGCCGCAGAGCTCGAGGCGTACCGGCTGCGGGGCGCCGTGGCGCAGGTCTGCACCGAGGTGATCGACGTCGTCGGACAGGCCACCGGTCCCGGGCCCCTCACCGGGGACGCCGACCACGCCCGGGCCGTGGCCGACCTGCAGGTCTACGTCCGCCAGCACCATGCCGGGCGCGACGACGCCCGGCTCGGCGCCCTGATCCTCACGGCGGTGCGGCCATGACGTTCTCGCACCTGGACGCCGGGACGCCCGAGGGGCACTGGCAGGCCGCCGGGGTGTCCGGTGTGCGGGAGGCCCCGGGTCGCGGACGGCTGCCGGCGGAGACGTTGCTGGTGGTCGTGGCCGCCCACCCCGACGACGAGACCCTGGGCGCCACCGGGCTGATCCGCTCGGTGCTGGGCGCCGGCGGGAGCGTGCGGGTGGTGATGGCCAGCCTGGGGGAGCGGTCCCATCCGGACTCCCCGACCCACACCCCGGAGCAGCTGATCGCGGTGCGCCGGGCCGAACTGGCCTCCGCCCTCGAGGCGCTGGGGACCGGCCACCGGGACCGCATCGAGCTGGTCGGGCTCGGCCTGCCGGACGGGGACGTGGCCGCGCACACGGACCGGGTGCGGGCCGTCGTCGTGGACCTCCTGGACGGGCACACCGGGCCGGCCGTGCTGGCCACCCACTACCGCGCCGACGGGCACGCCGACCACGACGCCCTCGGCCACGTGGTGTCCGCCCTGGCCGCGGACCGGGGCCTGGACCTGTACGAATTCCCGATCTGGTTCTGGCACTGGGCCGACCCCGCGCGCGACCCGGACTGGCGGGACTGGGTGCGCTGGCCGCTGGCGGCGGAGGCCCGGGCCGCCCGCCGGGACGCCCTGGCGGCCCACGCCAGCCAGGTGGAGCCGCTCTCCCCGGCTCCCGGGGACGAGGCCATCCTGGGCCCGGGGATGCTCGAGCACTTCGTCGGCCGGTCCTTCGACGTCTACCGGTACACGGCGCCGGAGGCCGCCGCGGGGGCCGGCACAGCGTCCACAGCGTCCACAGCGTCCACAGCGTCCGCGTCATCCGCAGCGTCCCCGTCGGCCCGGGCGACCGAGGTCTTCGACCGGCTCTACCGCGAGCGGGAGGATCCCTGGGGATACCGGAGCAGCTGGTACGAACGGCGCAAGCGGCTGGTCACCCTCGCGGCCCTGCCGCGCGAGCGCTACGGCACCGTCCTGGAGGCGGGAAGCTCGATCGGGGTGCTCACCGGCGACCTGGCCGAGCGCGCCGAGCGGGTCATCGGCCTGGAGGCCTCGGGCGTGGCGATCCGGGAGGCCCGCCGGGCCCTGGCCGGGCGATCCGGGGTGACCTTCGAGCAGGTGGTGCTGCCGGACCAGTGGCCGAACCGGCTGCCCGGTGGAGGCCCGGCCGACCTGGTGGTGCTCTCCGAGATCGGGTACTTCCTCTCCGCCCCCGAACTGGAGCGGTTGCTGGACCACCTCGAGCGGTCCCTGGCCCTGTCCGGCCACCTCGTGTCGTGCCACTGGCGCCAGGAGGTGGAGGGATGGCCCCTGGACGGGGACGAGGTCCACGAGAGGGTCGCCGCGGACCCCCGGTTCCGGCTGGTCTCGCGCCATCTCGAGCAGGACTTCGTGGTGGATGTCCTCACCCGTGCCTCCGCCGCGGACAGGGTGGCCGTGGTGGTCCCGGCGCGCAACGAGGAGGACCTGCTGCCGGGGTGTCTCCAGGCGCTGGCCCGGGCGGCCGACCGCTGGGAGGAGGTCCACGCGCAGGGGTCCGTCCAGGTGGTGGTGGCCCTGGACGACTGCACCGATGCGACGGCGCACCGGGCTGAGGCCGTGGTGGCGGGCGATCCCCGCTTCCACGTGATGGACCTGGCTGACGAGGCGTCCCCTGCGGGGGCGCCGGCCTCGGGGCCCGCGAACGTCGGCCGCGCCCGGGACCTGGGCCTGCGGCGGGCGGTGGAGCTGTTGTCCCGGTCCGGCGGGGCCCAGCGGACCTGGGTGGCCAGCACGGATGCGGACACCGTCGTTCCCCCGGACTGGCTGGTGGCCCAGACGGCACTGGCCGCGCGGGAGGACGGCCCGGTCGTGGTGGCCGGGACGGTCGGGCTGGATGCCTCGGGGGTGGACCCGCAGGTGCTGCGGCGCTGGTTGCGGGACTACACGCACGGCGAGGACCACGGGCACGTCCACGCAGCCAACCTGGGCCTGTCCTGGGAGGCGTATGAGCGCCTGGGGGGCTTCCCCCACACGGCCGAGCACGAGGACGTCGCGCTCGTCGAGGCGGCGCGGGCCGCCGGGGTGCCGGTGCTGGCCACGGACCGGATCCGGGCGGTGACCTCGGGCCGCACGACCGGGCGCACGGCCGGCGGCTTCGCCGGTTACCTGCGGGGACTGGTCACGGACGCCGGGTGATCACGTCGATCAGTGCGTCCAGGTCCGGATCCCGGCGCCGTCCGTCCTCGTCGTAGCTCGCCGACCCGTCCCCGCACGTCACCGTCCACTGGAAGGCGTCGCGCACCCGTCCTCTCGCCCCCCGGCCGGGAGACGGCCCGGATCCGGGCCGGTCGGGACGCCGGGAGGCCTCCCCCGGGTGCGCGGCCGGGGCGAGCCCGGAGATCCGGCGGGCGGCCCGCGCGGCCGGGGTGCCGTCGTCGGGGATCCGCGCCGTCCAGCGGCGCACCATCCCGGCCACTCCACCCGAGCGCGACACCGTGACCTCGAGCATGCCCGGTGCCGGGTCCGGCGTGCTGACAGCGCGGTCCTCGCTCATGACCCCAGCCTACGGAGCGGAGGCCCCCTCGGTCAGTACCCCCACCTGCGCCCAGGACTCCCGGACGATCCGGGCGGCCTCGTCCCCGAACCGGCCCTGGGCGGCCGCCACCGTCGCGCGGGCGAACCCGGCGAAGTCCACGTCCCGTGGCAGGTCCTGCGAGGTCACCACGTCGAACCAGACCTGCCCGGCCCGCTCCCAGGCGTGGCCGCCCAGGGACCTGGCCGCCAGGTGGAAGGCGCGGTTGGGGATCCCCGAGTTCAGGTGCACCCCGCCGTAGTCCTCCCGGGTGACGATGAACCGGTCCATGTGCTCCGGCTGCGGGTCGCTGCCCAGCCGCGGGTCGTCGTAGGCGGTGCCGGGCGCCGACATCGAACGCAGTCCCCGGGCCCGGACGCCGGCCCCGAACACCTCCGCGCCGATCAGCCACGTCGCCTGGTCCGCCGTGTGGCCCCGCACGTACTGGTCCACCAGCGCCCCGACCACGTCCGCGAAGGACTCGTTCAACGCCCCCGACTGGCCTTGGTAGTCCAGGTCCGAGGCGTACTGCATCAGGCCGTGCGCCAGCTCGTGGCCGATGACGGACAGCGAGGGCGTGAACCCCGTCAGGACCTCCCCGTCGCCGTCGCCGAAGACCAGGCGCCGCCCGTCCCAGAACGCGTTGTCGTAGCGGTGGCCGTAGTGCACGGTGGCCCGCAGCTCACGCCCGAGGCCGTCCGGTGAGGACTGCCGGAAGACCTCGGTCAGGAACCCGTGCACCGAGCCCAGGCCGTCGTAGGCCTCGTTCACCGCGGTGTCCGCCACCGGCGGAGCGCCCTCGGAGCGCACGACGACGCCCGGCAGCTCCTGCGTGCCGCGCGCGTCGGAGATGTTGCGGTCCAGGGTGCCGCCGGGGGTGGCGACACCCCCCTCCGGCCGGATCCCCCGGTGGCGGCGCTCGCGGACCTGCTGGCCCAGGTCCCGCGTCCGGCCCGCGTCCGCCGGCCGGTCCGGTGCCCCGGGTTCCGCGCCCCGCGGCGGACGGTGCGGCGGCGGGAGGAAGGGGCTGGCCGGCGGTGGAGGCTCCGGTTGCCGCGGGAGGTGCCGGGAGAGCTGCTCGAGCATGTACGGCGGCACGATGCAGTGCCGGCGGTGTACCGGCGGGCCGGGGACCTCCGTCCCCGCGGACGTCTCACAGGCTGATGTCATCGAATCCCTCCAGGGCCCGCCAGCGCCGCGCGGCGCGGGCCCCCCGGACCCGTTCACCCAGGGCCTCGGCGGGGACGCGATAGCGGTCGGCCGCGGCGAGCTGGCCCATGTCCAGGCCCGTCAGTTCGGCGATGTCCGACACCGGGACCTGGAAGGTGCGGAAGGGACCGGGCCCGGGTACCTCCTCACCGGCGCGCAGCCCGCGGCTCAGGACCCGGTCCAGTCCCTCGCCCTGGTCCAGCAGGTACCCGGTCGAGGCGAGCGTGCCCAGGGCCGGCTGCTGGTTCCAGGCCACGATCTTGAAGAACCGCCGGGGGATCCGGAACTCCCCGCGGTACTCGGGGTCGTCCTCGGCGAAGACGCAGCCGGTGAAGACGCTGATCCGCTGGCCGGCGGCCCGGGCGTGGCCCAGCACGTGGTCCTCCAGCCCGAGCCACAGCTCCTGGGACTGGTTGAAGTAGGCGGCCTGGGGGGCGCACACGGTGTAGTGGAAGGTGTCCAGGTTCGCCAGGCGGGCGGTGACGCCGTCGCCCCACGCCGGGTCGCGACGACGGACCAGGTGGCCGCGGTCCAGGTCGTTGGCGGCGTAGAGCGCCTCGCCGGCCTGGTGCTCCTCGGGCAGGCGTGCGTCGAACCGCCAGGCGTCCCCGCGGTCCACGTCGCGCAGCTGGGTGCCGTCGACGTTGACCGCGGTGATCGCGGCCAGCCGGCGGTCGGTGTCCTGATGGACGGAGAAGTGCACGTAGTCCAGGACGGCCAGGCGCTCGTCGCTCGGGACCGGCACCGCGGCGGTGGTACCCAGGAAGTCCGCGTCGTAGCCGTTGCGGACGCCGACGTCCGCGGGGGCGTGGGATTCGACCATGTAGTCATGCAACCAGCCGGCGGGGTCCACGGGAAGGGCGGGGACCGAATGCCCGTGATGGAGACCCTGTGGAGAACCCCGCACCTCGTCCGGGGTGTTGCCTACACTGGACCCATGGCCGACCGGAATGACCAGGGACAGCACTCGGACGCGTACCGCCCGTTCGACGACCCCAAGCATCCCTCCTGGTACACGGACCCGGAGGCGCCGGGCGGTCCGTCCACGCCGCCGCCCCCCGGCAGCTCCCCGGCCCCCCGGAACCCCTACGCCGACCAGCCACTGGCCGGTCCCTACGGTGACGGCCAGCCCCAGTACCCGATCCACGGCGGGTACCCCGTGGTCGCCAACCAACCCGGCCGTCAGGACCGGCCCCGCCCGGTGCAGAACCCCTACGACGTCACCCATGGCCAGGCGGGGGGCTATGGCGGGCCCGGTGCCCACGGTCAGGGCGGGATGCAGCCGGGCCGCAGGGGCGGGGCGCCGTATCCGGGCGGTGAGTCCCGTCCTGCAGGACTGGGCATCACCGCGATGGTGCTGGGCATCGCGGGCGTGGTGACCTTCGGTTTCCTGGCCGTCCCGCAGCTCCTGGCGATCGTGTTCGGGCACCTCTCCCTGGCCAGGGAACCCCACGGCAAGGGGTTCGCCGTGGTGGGGCTGATCATGGGGTACCTGGTCACCGGCCTGTGGGTCCTGATGATCATCGGTTTCATCGCGTTCGGGGCGATGCTCGGATAGCCGGGGCGGCTCAGCCCAGCAGGTGCTCCAGGCGGGCCGCCAGGGCCAGCAGGTGCCCCTCCGTGCCGGGCCGGCCGATGGCCTGCACGGACCAGCTCAGGCCCTCCGCATCCCGGAGCACCGGGACGGAGACCGCCGGCAGGCCCATGACGTTGACCATCGAGGTGTACGGGGTGAACCGGCACTGCAGTGCGTAGTCTTCGGCCGGGGGGAGGGACGTGAAGGTCCCGATCAGTGGGGGCGCGAAGGCCAGCACCGGGGTCAGCACCACGTCGTGGGCCGCCAGCTGCCGACGGGCATCCGCGGCCCAGCGGGTCAGCCGGTCCACGGACCCCGCCAGCCGGTCCGGGGTGTAACCGCGGGCCAGCTCCAGGAAGTAGGCGGCCAGGGGCCCGAGCAGCTGCTCGGCGTCCCCGGGCAGGGGAGCCTCCGTGAGCGCCGCCGTCCAGACGGTGCGGAAGTCCTCGTGATAGCCCGGTGCGTAGTCCAGGTCGGCCTCGGCCACCTCGTGGCCGTCCCGCTCGAGGGCGGCGGCGGCCCGGGTCAGGGCGTCGAGGGCGGGCCGGGCCAGCGTGATCTCCAGGTCCGGGGTGAACGGGGAGGCGGTGGAGTAGCCGATCCGCAACCGGTCCGGTTCCGCCCGCCGGGCCCGCGGCAGGCTCCGCCCCTCGCCCCGGGGGCCCCCGAGCATGGCGTCGTAGAGCAGGGCGGCGTCCACGGCCGTGCGGGCCAGGGGGCCGGACACGGACAGGTTCCGCACCGAGTCCTCCTGCCGGTCCGTGGGCACGGTGCCGCGGCCGGGCTTGAGCCCGACCAGCCCGCAGGCCGCGGCCGGGATGCGGACGGACCCGCCGCCGTCGGTGCCGGGCGCGAAGGGCAGCATCCCGGCGGCGACGGCGGCCGCACCGCCCCCCGTGGACCCGCCCGCCGTGCGCTCGGGGTCCAGTGGATTGCGCGCCCCGCGGGAGATGAGGTTCTCCGAGTGGCACGGCAGCCCGAACTCGGGGACGGTGGTCTTGCCCAGGGAGATGCCCCCGGCCGAGTGCACCGCGGCGGCCAGCGGGTCGTCCTCGTCGGCTGGCGGGGCGTCGACGGCGGTCCGCGAACCGAAGGTGGTGCGCATCCCGGCCACGTCCACGAGGTCCTTGAACGCCAGGGGCATGCCGTGCAGTGAGCCGACGGGACCGGCGTCCCGGAACCGGCGGTCCAGCTGGTCGGCACGGGCCAGGGCGGCCTCGGGCTCCACCGAGATGAACGCCCCCAGCTCCGGGTCGCGCCGCTGGGTGACGTCGAGGAAGTGGCGGGTGGCGTCCGCGGCGGAGACCTCACCGGCGGCCAGGGCGTCGCGCAGTTCCAGGGCGGTCAGGCGCGCCAGGTCAGGGGTCCGGACGGGGTGGTTCATGGCCTCCACTGTATCGAGGGCCTACTCCGGGACCTCCGCGGGGCCCGGCCGCTGCATCACCAGGGCCACGGTCCGCAGGGAGAGCACGAAGCCGGCGAACAGGACGATGTAGCCGAACGCGGTGTGCCAGGTCATGTAGCTGGTCATGGCCGGGCCGCCGTCGCCGAAGGCCAGCAGGACGATGCCGCCCAGGACGCAGAACCCGGCCAGGATCGCCACCACCACCTGCTGGAACAACCAGGTGACGTACTGCCGGTCGTCCTTGTCGCCGAGCAGCCGGACATTCACCGAGATCCGTCCGCCCTGCAGGTCGTCGGCGATCCGGTTCAGCCGCCGCGGCAGCTGGGCGGCGATCGGGAGCACCTCCAGCAGGGCCGTCGTGGCGGTGTCCTTCAGCGAACCGGGCGTGAACCGGTCCTTCAGCAGGTCCGCGCCCAGTGCGCGGGCCGCCTGCACGACCTCGAGGTCCGGGTCGATCAGCCCGAGGGTGCCCTCCATGCCGCCGAGGGAGCGCAGGGCCGCGGCCACCTCCTTGGGCACCGCGAACCGGTGGTCGAGGATCAGCCGCGTCAGGGAGCCGAACAGCTTGGACGCCGAGCCGCCGCGCAGCCCGCCGCGGTAGCGCACCAGCAGCTCCCCGACCTCTCGCTCCAGTGCCCGGTCGTCCAGGCCCGCGGGACGCCCGAGCAGCTCGACCAGGGAGTCGCCGAGCAGCCGGGCGTCATTGCGCTCGATCGAGGCGAAGACCATCACCAGTTGCTGTTGCGAGCGGGGGTCGAGCCGGCCGACCGTGCCGAAGTCGAGCAGTCCCAGCCGGGTGTACTGGGCCTCGCCCAGGAGCATGACATTGCCCGGATGCAGGTCGGCGTGGAAGATGCCGTCGTCCATGATCTGGCGCATCACCGAGTTCGTCAGCTCCTCGGCCAGCCGGCGCCGGATGGACGGGTCCAACCGGTCCAGCCGGGCCTTGGCGCGCCCCACGGGGACGCCGGGCAGGTAGTCCATCACGAGCAGCCGCCGCGAGGAGTACTCCGGGTAGACGGTGGGGACGGTGAGGTTGTGGCCGGTCACGGCCGCGGCCATGTCACGCATGTTGGCCTCCTCGACGTGGTAGTCGAGTTCCTCGGCCAGCGAGCGGGTGAAACCGCGGCCGAGGTCCAGGATCCGCAGGGACTTGCCCCACGTGGTGTTGAGCTGCAGCCACCGGCAGATGCGCACCACGATGTCCGTGTCCCGCATGACCTCCTCCACGGCACCCGGGCGCTGGACCTTCAGGACCACCTCCGTGCCGTCCTGCAACCGGGCGCGGTGCACCTGGGCCACGGAGGCCGAGGCCAGGGGCGCCTCGTCCACCCAGGCGAAGACCTCCAGCGGGTCCCGGCCCAGCGAACGGGACAGCGCCCCGCGGATCGAGTCCCAGGACTCGGGGGCCACCTCGGACTGCAACCGGGACAGCTCCCGGATGAAGTCCTCGGGCAGCAGGTCGGTGCGCGCCGAGAGGTTCTGGCCGAGCTTGACGAAGGTGATGCCCGCGTCCTCCAGGGCCCGGCGCAGCGCCCGTGCCGTGCCCGCCCAGGAACCCTCGCCGTCGTCGGAGGGCCGGCCGAAACCGCGCAGGTTGGCGCCCAGCCCGTGGCGCAGGAACACGCCGACCACCTGACGGTAACGCCGGTTCCGGGCCCAGGTGCTGCGCAGCCCGGCCGACCACAGGACCGGGTTCGGCAGCATGCCGGTGGGGATCACCATCTCCAGGATCATCAGCACGGCGGTGCCCAGCCCGAAGATCCACAGCAGGGCGATGAGGATCAACACCATCGCGGCCGGGGCGGAGACCCCCGAGAGGGCGCCGGAGGTGTCGGTCCCGGCGACCTGGGTGATGACGGCGTCGAAGACGACGTTGGTGCTGAGCACCATCAGCAGCGCCACCAGCACCGAGCGGAACCAGCCGACCGGCACCCCCAGCACGCGCCGCACGGTGGTGGCGATCAGCCAGGCCACCAGGACGAGCAGCACGAGGCCGAAGACGGCGCCGAGGGTGGACCCGACCCAGTAGCCGACGGTGCCCAGGTCTCCCAGAAAGGTCTCCACGGGCACACCCTATTAGGCTGGGGTGTCATGAGCATGTTCGAAACAGTCAGCGTGGACGACGTCCCGGAGAACGCAACCATCCTCGACGTGCGCGAGGACGACGAGTTCACCCTCGGCCGGGCCGCCGGGGCCCTGCACATCCCGCTGGGACAGCTGCCCGAACGCATCGAGGAACTGGACCCGGACACCGACTACTACGTGATCTGCCGGACCGGTGGCCGGTCCATGCGCGCCTCCGACTTCATGGTCAACCGGGGTTACTCGGCCATCAACGTCGCCGGCGGCTCCGGCGCCTGGCTGGAGTCCGGCCGTCCCATGGAGGCGGACGGCGGCGCCGAGCCGTCCGTCAAGTGAGCCCCGCCTCCGGTTCCCCGGCCGGGGAGCCCGGCGCCGGCACCGCCGGGGGATCGCGTCCCCGCTACGTCTACCTCGGCCCCGAGGGCACGTTCACCGAGGCCGCGCTGCGCCAGGTCCCCGGCACCGACGCCGCCCAGTGCGATCCGGTCGGCTCCGTGATCACCGCGCTGGCCCAGGTCCGGGACGGCTCCGCGGACTTCGCGGTGGTGCCGATCGAGAACTCCGTGGAGGGCGGCGTCAGCGCCACCCTGGACGACATCGCCAGCGGGGACGCGCTGCAGATCCGCCGCGAGATCCTGGTGCCGATCAGCTTCGTGCTGGTGGGGCGCCGGGACATGGAGCTGTCCGCGATCCGCTCGGTGGCCACCCACAGCCACGGCTGGGCACAGGTGCGCAACTGGGCCGCCGCGCACATCCCGCAGGCCGAGTTCATCCCCGCCTCGTCCACCGCCGCCGGCGCCCGGGGGCTGCTGGACGACGAGACCTCCTATGACGCCGCCGTCTGCGCGCCGCTGGTGGCCGCGCAGACCGGCCTGCCCGTGCTGGCCTCGGCCATCGAGGACACCGCCGGGGCCGTGACCCGGTTCGTGCTCGTCTCCCGCCCGGGGGCGCTGCCGGCGCCGACGGGCTCGGACAAGACGACCGTCGTCGTGCCCCTGCCGGACGACCACCCGGGCGCGCTGATGGACATCCTGGAGCAGTTCGCCGCGCGCGGGATCAACCTGTCCCGGATCGAGTCCCGGCCCACGGGGGCCGGGCTGGGCAGCTACTTCTTCTCCATCGACCTGGAGGGCCACCTCGTCGAGGAACGGGTCTCCGCCGCGCTCGCCGCCCTGTACCGGATCATCCCGCAGATCCGGTTCCTGGGCTCCTATCCCCGCGCCGACCACCGCCGGTACACGGTCCGGGACGACGTCACGGACGAGGCCTACCGCACCGGCCAGGCCTGGGTGCGCGGGATCCTGGGACGGCCTGCCGGGGACTGAGGCCCGCCGGGAGCGCCCGGCGACGCTGCCGGGGTCCGGTCAGGCGTGCTGTTCCGGCACCGACTCCGGCTTCATGACCGGGGCCGCGGCCGAGTCCGGCACGTCCGAGGCCGGCACCTGGATGCGCAGCGTGTCCGGGCGGACCCGGGCGTCGAAGGAGCGCAGCTCGCCGATCGCGTCGCCGTCGAGCTGGGCGATCATCGGCTCGTGCAGGACCACGCGGCAGCGCGTGGCCTGGTAGGTCTCCATGACGGGGATGGTGCCCCGGGACTTCGTCAGCGTCTTCGCCGCGATCCGGATCCAGTCACCCACGTGGCGGGGGGAGAGCATGACCACGTCCAGCAGGCCGTCGTCGAACCGGGCCTCCGGGACGAAGTCCATGCCGGCGGTCAGCTCCCCGCAGTTGGCGATCATCACCGACCGGACCTTGCGGCGCTGCGGGGCGCCGCCGTCGATCGAGATGGAGATCTCCTTGCGGTGGCCCGGCAGGTGGCGCATCCCGGCCTCGCCGTACGCCAGCCAGCCGGCCTTGACCTTCAGGTCGTCCCGGGTGTCCCCCATGACCTCGGCGTCGACTCCCGCCCCGGCGATCACCAGGAAGGTGTGGCGCCGGGTGGTGCCGTCCGTGGTCTCCATCCTCAGGTCGATGGTGTCGATGTCCCGCCGCGTGCCGTGGATGGCGGTGTTGATGCAGGCCTCGAGATTGTCGATCGGCAACCGCAGGTTCCGGGCCAGCAGGTTGCCGGTGCCCAGCGGGATCACCCCCAGGGTGGCGTCCGTGCCGGCCAGCTCCTCGGCCACGAACCGCACGGTCCCGTCCCCCCCGGCGGTCAGCACGACGTCGGCCCCGTCGGCCACGGCGTCGCGGGCCATCTGCCGTCCCGGGTCCTCCACGGTGGTCTCGTAGACGGCCAGCTCCGGCAGGCCGGCCTCCTGGACGGCGGCGGCGACCTTCCGGCGCACCGTGTCCGCCCCGGCCTTGGAGGGGTTGAGCACCAGGGCGATCCGCCGGGGGTGCTCCAGGGCCCGGGACACCAGTGGGGCCTCGGCGATCTCGCTGACCTGGCCGTCGAGCGCCTGGACCTGGCCGGTGAGGGCGGCCATCCGGTCCGGGAGGGTCCCGACATCGCCCTTCAGGGACGTCACGCTGCCGTGCAGTTCGTCCATCCGCCCGTGCAGGCGGCGCTGACCGGTCCACAGGCCGATCACGAAGGCCAGGGCGGCCAGCACCAGGACGAGTGCCACGAGGGCCAGGATCAGTTCTGCAGGCATGGGGCGAAGTCTACGGGGCTCGCCGGGTGGGGGGCCGCTAGGCTGGTGCGCGTGATCGACGTCAAGCACCTCACCGAGAACCCGGACCTCTACAGGGCCTCCCAGCGCGCCCGCGGAGCCGACGAGTCCCTCGTCGACCAGATGCTCTCCGCCGATGCCGCCCGCCGGTCCTCGATCGCCGCCTTCGAGGAGCTGCGGGCGGAGCAGAAGCTCTTCGGCAAGAGGGTGGCGGCCGCCCAGGGGGAGGAGAAGCAGGCCCTGCTGGCCGAGGTCAAGGAGCTGGCCTCCCGCGTGAAGGCGGCCGAGGCCGAGGCCAACGAGGCGCAGGCCGAGCTGGACCGCCTGCAGCGGTTGTTCCCGAACCTCATCGAGGACGGCGTGCCCGCCGGTGGCGAGGACGACTTCGCGGTCCTGAAGACGGTCGGCACCGTCCGGGACTTCGCCGCTGACGGCTTCACCCCCCGGGACCACCTGGAGATCGGTGAGCTGATCGGTGCGATCGACATGGAGCGCGGCGCCAAGGTGTCCGGCTCCCGGTTCTACTTCCTCAAGGGCGTGGGGGCCCGGCTGGAGATCGCCCTGATGCAGATGGGCCTGGACCTGGCGGTGCAGAACGGGTTCATCCCGGTGATCACCCCCACCCTGGTCCGTCCCGAGACCATGCAGGGCACCGGTTTCGACGTGGAGCACGACGACGAGATCTACAAGCTCGAGCGCGACGACCTGTACCTGGTCGGCACCTCCGAGGTCTCCCTGGCCGGTTACCACGCCGACGAGATCCTGGAGCTGGGCAACGAGCCGACCCGCTACGCCGGCTGGTCCACGTGCTACCGCCGGGAGGCCGGCGCCGCGGGCAAGGACACCCGGGGCATCATCCGGGTGCACCAGTTCAACAAGCTGGAGATGTTCATCTACACCACGCAGGACCAGGCCGCCGAGGAGCACCGCCGGCTGCTGGACTGGGAGGAGCAGATGCTGGCCAAGGTCGAGCTGCCCTACCGGGTGATCGACACCGCCGCCGGTGACCTCGGCATGAGCGCGGCCCGCAAGTTCGACTGCGAGGCCTGGGTGCCCACGCAGGAGACCTACCGCGAGCTCACCTCCACCTCGAACTGCACCACGTTCCAGGCCCGGCGGCTGAACATCCGCGAACGGCTGGTCAACGAGGACGGCTCCAAGGGCGGCACGCGGATGGTCGCCACCCTCAACGGGACACTGGCGACCACACGGTGGCTCGTGGCCATCCTGGAGAACCACCAGAACCCCGACGGCTCCGTCACCGTCCCCGAGGCCCTGCGGCCGTACCTGGGCGGCCTCGAGGTCCTGCCGGTCCTATAGATCCTCGCCGGTGGATGTCCACCGTGGGGAACGACCCGGTGGATGTCCGCCGGCCACGGGCGGTGTTCACGTGCTGGACACCGGACGGCCGGGGCTGGTCTACTGGCTGTCCGCACCATCTGCTTGACTGGGGACATGATGAATAACAGGAAGGCCGGCACCGAGGACCGGCACGAAGAACGGGATGCGGACACCGGATCCCTGCAGACGCTGTACCACCCGCCGTCGGACATGACCACCTCCGGGTACCGTCCGAACGGGAACGGGAAGCGCAAGATGGTGTGCCTGGACGTGGACGGCACCCTCGTGGACCATGACGGCCACATGCATGACGAGGTCCGCGAGGCGGCCCGGGACGTCGTGGCCGCCGGACACCACGTGCTCATCGCCACCGGACGCTCGCTGGGCGCCACCCTGCCGATCATCCAGCTGATCGGCCTGGAGGAGGGCTACAGCGTCTCCAGCAACGGCGGGGTCACCCTCCGGCTGTCCGCCGCGCTCGAGGACGGCTTCGAGGTCATCGACCGCCGGACCTTCGATCCCGCCCCGGCCCTGCGGGCCCTGCGGCACCGGCTGCCCAACGCCAAGTACGCGGTGGAGGACGACCAGGGCCGCTTCCTGTCCACCGAGCGCTTCCAGGACATGAGTTTCGGCGTGGTGGCCGAGGGTGTCACGCTCGAGGAGATGATGCGGTCCAGCGCCACCCGCCTGGTGGTGTTCTCCACCGACTCCTCGGCCGAGGAGTTCGGCGAGGCCGTCGAGTCCATCGGCCTGCAGGGCGTCACGTACTCGGTGGGCTGGTCCGCGTGGCTGGACATCGCCGCGGCGGGGGTGTCCAAGGCGTCCGGTCTGGAGGCCCTGCGGGACCGGCTGGGCGTGCACATCGATGACACGGTGGCCGTGGGCGACGGGCGCAACGACATCGAGATGCTGGCCTGGGCCGGCCGGGGGGTGGCCATGGGCCAGGCTCCGCCGGAGGTCATGAGGGTCGCGGACGAGGTCACCGGCCACGTCGAGGAGAACGGGGCCGCCGCGGTCCTGCGCTCACTGCTCGACTGACGGGGCGCGGCCGGCCGACCCCAGGGGCGAGCCCGGCCGCCGCCCCCTGCCGACCCGGCTCAGGGGCGGGTCGTATCGGGGCCCTCGGCCAGGCCCAGGAGCCTCGCGGCGGCGGGGCGGCACGCGTGCTCCTCCGTCCAGAAGGAGCGCTGCACCGCCTTGGACACCGCCTGGACGGTGATCCCGAGTTCGGCGGCCGCGAGCTTCTGCTGACCGCGCACGCCGGGGACCAGCAGGTCCAGCACGGCCCACTCCGCCTCGGTCCGGGTCAGCACCAGCTGTCCCACCAGGCGCAGCACGGCCTCGGCCTGGGCGGCCGTCTCGGCGTCGGGACCGCCCACGGACACGGGCACCCGGACCCCTGCCTTGGCCGCCTCTTCGACGGCCCGGCGGGCGTGGACCAGTCCCGGCCCGCCGACCTCGCGCAACTCCTGCGTGTCCGGCAGCGCACCGGGTCTCACCGGGCCGTCCGGGTCCGCGGGGTCCACCGCCCCCACGGACCCGACGCCGATCCCCACGTTCCAGCGCCGCTCCCGCAGGGCCCGCAGGGCGGCGTCCACCGCGGAGGCGGGGTCGGCCACGATGCCGATGGCCTCATCGCCCACCGAGCGCTGGAACGGCAGCACGGTGCGCACGGGGCGCAGCGCGCGCAACAGGTCGTGCACCATGTCCCCGACCTCCCGCGAATCACGCTGGTTGATCGTCAGGACGTACATAGAGGGGGTGGATCAGCCCTGACGGCCCTGGGGGACGTCGGCCTCGGGGCCCTCCTCGGCGGCCGGCTCGGCCTCCTCGGTCTCCACCTCGCGGCCCTGTGGCTCGTCGGTGGGGGTGTGCTCCCCGGCGGCGTCGAAGCGCTCGATCGAGGCGGCCAGCTCGGCCTCGGCGGCCTCGCGGCCCTCCCAGCCCTCGGCCTTGACCCACTTGCCCGGCTCGAGGTCCTTGTAGCGGGTGAAGAAGTGCTCGATCTCCTGCTTGAGCCACTCGTCGATGTCCTCGAGCTCCTGGATGTGGTCGAAGCGCTTGTCCGAGGGGACGCAGAGCAGCTTGGCGTCGCCGCCACCGTCGTCGGTCATGTTGAACACGCCGATCGGACGGGACTCGACGATCACGCCGGGCACCAGGTCGAAGCCCGGCAGGAAGACCATGGCGTCCAGCGGGTCGCCGTCCTCACCGAGGGTGTTCTCGAAGTAGCCGTAGTGCGTGGGGTACTGCATCGACGTGAACAGCACACGGTCCAGGCGCAGCCGGCCGGTCTCGTGGTCGAACTCGTACTTGACCCGCGAGGCGGCCGGAATCTCGATGGTGACGTCATGGTTCATGTCAGCAGGCTCCTTGGAATGCATGGAGGGCAGGATGGGAGCCGCGCCGGGGCACGGCATCTGGAAACAAGGGTATCCTCCGGTCAGGCGCGTCCGGTCCCGGCCCGCCCATCGCCGCGAGCGTGACGCACGCACCCGTACGCCTCCCAGGAAGCCCGACCGTGACCTCTCGACCCCCACGACGCCGGCCCGCCGCGCGTGCGATCCCGCGCACCCTGGGTGCCGCGCTGGCCCTGCTGCTCGCCGGCACCGTGACCGGTGGCCAGGTGCAGGGCGCGCAGACCGGTGCCGCCCCGTCCGGGCCGACGCCGGCGCTGGCCGTCTCCTCCACGATCACCGCGGGTGCCGCGTCCTCCCCGACTTCCGCCTCGTCCACGGCCTCCGCGTCATCCCTTGCCTCCGCGTCGGACCCGTCGTCCCCCGCCGCCCCGACCTCCAGCTCGTCCCCGGCCCGCCCCGCGGCCACGGGTGCCCACGGCCCTGGCGAGGGAGGGTCCACGCTGGCCGCGGTGCTCGGGCTGTCGGGCCTCACCGCACTGCTGGACCCGATGCCGGACCCGGAGGCCCTCGCCCCCGCACTGGACGAGGCGCTGACGGTGTCCTCGGGCACGATGTCCGCGGCCGTCGTCGACGTCCTGACCGGTGAGGTCCTCTACGACCGGTCGGCCGACGAGCCCGCGGTGCCGGCCTCAGCGGTCAAGATCCTCACGGGCCTCGCGGCCCTGGAGGTCCTGGGCCCGGGCCACCGCTACACCACCGGTGCCGTCGCCCTGCCCGG
>NZ_DAOMPX010000002.1:0-30856 GCF_035445025.1 Citricoccus sp.
TCGAAGTCCACGAAGACGTGCTCGACCGCCCCGGAGACCCCGGCCCCGTCCGCGGGCCCGCCGGCGCCGGCGGTGCCGGCGGTGCCGCCGGGCAGCGCCGACAGGTCCAGCGCCTTGATCCGGTCCCCCACGGCCACGTCCCTGCTGGCGCCGACCTCCGGCGGGACCGGCACCCGGGCGGCGTCGGTGCCGCCGCCGTCGGGGTCCACGATGGCGTCCACGCACCGCACCTGCGCCGCCGCGCCCTCACCGACCACGGCACCGCCGGGGGTCTCGAGGGCCCCGGCCTGCGGCCCGCAGTCCCTCGGCTCGACGGCGGTCACCGTCCCGGAGAACAGGGTCACCCCCGAGGCGGTGCCGTAGGGATCGGCCAGGGACAGCTCCCGGTGGGACCCCGAGGGCCACAGGGCGATCATGGCGGCCACCAGCAGCAGCGTCACGGGCACGAGGATCGCCGCCAGGGCGGTGACGACGCGGCGGCGCGACCCGCCGGGACCGGTCAGCGCGGCGTCGGCCCCGGGTCCGGCGTCCAGGCCGTGGCCATGACCGCCGGGGAGACTGTCCTGCACCGGGCGGTCAGCCCCGCAACCGGACCATGACGTTGCGCATCTCCACCACCACGGTCCCGTCCGGCTCGGTCACCCGCACGTCCACGATCCGCGAGGACCCGCTGCCGGTGCCGATCTCGGCGGTGGCGGTGAGCACCTCCCCCTCGCGCCCGGGCGCCAGCAGCGACGAGCTGGAGTGGGAGGTCACCCAGCGCGGGGACTGCTCCCCCGTGTTCAGCGCGTAGGCCGCCGCGGTGTCCGCCAGCAGCATGGTGATCCCGCCGTGGCAGATCCCGTGGGAGTTGCACTGCCGGGACCGCACCGTCATGGCCATGGCGCAGCCGGCGTCGTCTCCGGCGACGAACGTGATGCCCTGGTCCGTCACGGGGGTGTCCACCGCGAGGATGGCGGCAGCCCGCTCGGCGCGCAGGGCGGAGTCCGCCGCGGTGTCCATCGGATCGGTCACAGCGGGGCCGCCTCTCGCTCGCCCTCGGTCTCGTCGGGATCCGCGGCCGAGTCCGCCCCGGACCCGGCCAGCGGGTCCGGCAGGTCGGCGGGGTCGGGACCCGGTTCGGCCCCCGGCCCGGCGGCGCCCTCCACCGCGGCGTCCCGGGCGGGCTCGCGGTCCTCGGACCGGTCGGTCGCCCAGATCCGGGTGTCCAGCAACACCCGCGCGTGCCCGGTGGACAGCAACTGGTCGAGCATGGGGGTCAGCGCCGTCATCGCGTCGTCGGCCTCCACCTGGACCGGGTACTGGGCGGTGAGCATGGCCAGCAGGGCGCCCGCGGCGAACTGCGCGTCCGCGGGGGCCAGCTCGGGATCCCAGCCGATCAGCACGTCCGTGGGGTCCTCGGTGCGCTCCGGGGTGTAGGAGATCGCGAACGCCGTGATCGTGCCGCCCTCGGCCTTGGGCCGGTTGCGCAGCACCACGGCCCCGGAGGCACCCGTCTGCGGGCCGAGCAGCAGCTGCTGGGCCCGTCCCACGGTCATCTCGGCCGGGTCCCAGTCGTGCACCGCCTGGTAGAACACGGACACCGCCTGGGTCAGCTCCACCGATCCGGTGGCCGCCTCCTCCAGCGTCATCCCGCCCTCGGAGAGTTCCGGCGGTGCCAGCACCCCGGGCCCGACGACGATGCGCCGCGAGCGCTGGACCTCACGGAACCCGTGGCCGGCCAGGAACCGCTGGGTCGCCTCCGCGCCGTCCGGCACCGTGCCCTCGTGCCCGACGGCGACCCGCGTCTTGAGCTCGACGGTCCCGATGGTCTCCACGGCCACGTCCGCCTCCGCGCGCAGCGCGTTCAGCAGCATCGTGCCGATGCCGCGGTTGCGCACGGGCGCGGCCGTCTCGGCGTAGAACCACAACCGCCTCGGGTGCACCCGGGAGGTGGAGACCACCCCGGCGGCCACCGGGACGCCGTCGTCCTCGGCGACCAGGCAGCGCACCCAGCCGTCGGCGGCACCCGCGGCCGGGCCGCCGTCGTGGGAGGGCCGCAACAGGGTGCGGTCCTGGTGCTGCTGCGGGTCCGAGGGGTCGCCCCAGGTCTGCAGCAACCGCAGGTCGTCCCCCTCGGCCCACGGCCGCAGGGTGACGTTCCCGGACCGGTCCGCCGCCGGCCCGGTCACTGGGCCAGCCGCTCGAACAGCCAGCCGCGCACCTGGTCCAGGCCCACGCGCTCCTGGGCCATGGTGTCCCGCTCCCGGATGGTCACGGCCTGGTCCTCGAGCGAGTCGAAGTCCACGGTGATGCAGTACGGGGTGCCGATCTCGTCCTGGCGGCGGTAGCGGCGGCCGATGGCGCCGGCGTCGTCGTAGTCGATGTTCCAGACCCCGCGCAGCTCGTCGGCGAGCCTCTTCGCGGTCGGCACCAGCTCCTCCTTGCGGGACAGCGGGAGCACGGCGGCCTTGACCGGGGCGATCCGCGGGTCCAGGCCCAGCACGGTGCGGATGTCCGTGCCGCCCTTGGCGTTGGGCGCCTCCTCCTCGCGGTAGGCGTCCACCAGGAACGCCATCATGGAGCGGGTCAGCCCGAAGCTCGGCTCGATCACGTACGGGGTGTACCGCTCGCCCGTGCCCTGGTCGAAGTACTGCATCTTGGTGCCCGAGGCCGCCGTGTGGGAGTTCAGGTCGAAGTCGGTGCGGTTGGCGATGCCCATCAGCTCGCCCCACTCCGAGCCCTGGAAGCCGAACCGGTACTCGAGGTCGATGGTGGCGTCGGAGTAGTGGGCGCGCTCGCCGTCCGGGACGTCGAAGCGGCGCATGTTGTCCGGGTTGATCCCCAGGTCGATGAACCAGTTCCAGCAGGCCTCCACCCAGGTGTCGAAGTGGCCCTTGGCCTCGTCCGGGTGGACGAAGTACTCGATCTCCATCTGCTCGAACTCGCGGGTGCGGAAGATGAAGTTGCCGGGGGTGATCTCGTTGCGGAAGGCCTTGCCGATCTGGCCGATGCCGAACGGCGGCTTCTTGCGGGCGGCGCCCACCACGTTGAGGAAGTTCACGAAGATGCCCTGGGCGGTCTCGGGGCGCAGGTAGTGCAGGCCCTCCTCGTTGTCCACCGGTCCCAGGAAGGTCTTCATGAGCCCCGAGAAGGTCTGCGGCTCGGTCCACTGCCCGCGGTTCCCGCAGTCCGGACACACGATCTCGTCCATGCCGTCGGTGCCGCCCTCGGGCCGGCGGCCCTTCTTCGCCTCGAACGCCTCGACGAGGTGGTCCTGGCGGTGGCGCTTGTGGCAGGAGAGGCACTCGACCAGCGGGTCGGTGAAGGTGTCCACGTGGCCCGAGGCCTGCCAGACGGCGCGGGGCAGGATGATGGACGAGTCCAGCCCGACCATGTCCTCCCGGCCGCGCACGAAGGTGTTCCACCACTGGGTCTTGATGTTGTCCTTCAGCTCCACGCCCAGCGGCCCGTAGTCCCACGCCGAGCGGGAACCGCCGTAGATCTCTCCGGCCTGGAAGACGAATCCGCGTCGCTTCGCGAGGGAGATGACCTGGTCGAGGGTGGACTTGGGGGCCATGGGGGCATCACATCCGTGTCTGCGCATCGGCCGCTGGCGGCGGCCCGCGCTGGTGCTGGTGGGTCGGGCGGGGCAGCCGGTGCGAGACCGGCGACTACGTCAGACAGTCTAGGTGCCCGGCCGCCCCGGCACTGAACCGCCACCACGGCGGTTCGCTCGCCGTGGCCGGGCACGATCGGGACGGGCGCCGCGCCCGGCGCCCCTCGGCGCGCTCCCGCACGGAGGCGGATATTTCCTCACCCATTCCCCGCGTGATCGGCGACAATGGAGTCATGTCCGATCACACCGCCCGCCACGCACCCCAGTCCCCGGCGTCCCATCCGACGCGGCTCGAGATCCGTGACGAGGTGATCCGGCTCGGGCAGGCGCTCAAGCTCGCCAACCTGGTGGAGGACGGGGCGGACGCGCGGGTGGTCATCGAGGCCGGACTGGTGCAGGTCAACGGGGACCCCGAGACCCGTCGCGGCCGCCAGCTGCACCACGGGGACATCATCGAGTTCTCCGGCGAGGCCGTGAAGGTGGTCCCGGCCGGCCACTGAGGGGCTACCGGACCACGTAGTCCAGGTACTCCCCCACGTGCCGCAGCTCCTGCGGGCCGATGCCGTGGCCGATCCCGGCGTAGAGCACCTTGGTCAGCTCCACGTGCTCGTTCATCCAGGCGTGGGTGTACTCGACCTTGTCCTGGGTGATGACCGGATCGGCCTGGTCCCGGCCCCAGAACACCTTCGGCCTCACGGCCCTGACGGCCTCGTCGTCGAAGAACCCGGCCAGCGGCCCGGTGCCCGCGCGCGCCGCCGCCCCGTCCTGGTCCGGGTTCACGGCGAAGCCGGAGAGCCCGACCACGCAGGCGTAGGCCTCCGGGTCCAGCCGCAGCAGCGAGGTGGCCATGGCCATCCCCATGGAGAACCCCAGCAGGGAGACGCTGGAGAAGTGCTCGCGCTGGGTGTCCACCCAGGCCTGCAGGTCCTCGACGGCGGCGCGCACCGCCAGCGGCGAGGAGGACATCGAGGTGCTCAGCGGGAACCAGGTGAACCCGCCGTGGTCCATGGCCAGCGGGGCCCGGACCGAGGCGATGGTGAACCTGCCCGGCAGTTCGGGGACGATCCCGAACAGGTCGTTCTCGTCCGCACCGTAGCCGTGCAGCACCACCAGCAGTGGGGTGCCCGCGCGCTCGGCCTCGGGACGGGACCAGCGGACGAACGGCTCGGGGGTGGCGGCAGCGGCGGCATCAGTCATACCCACAGGGTAGAGGCCCCCGGTGAGAGCCGATCAATCCGGCCGGTCAGAGTCCCAGGACCCGCTTCATCTCACCGGCCACCTGGTCCATGTCCGTCAGGAACCCGTCGTGGCCGATCGGCGAGTCGATCATGAACACCGGCACCTCACCGGGCAGCTGGCGGGCCAGTTCCTGGGACTGGCCCGGGAAGTAGAGCCGGTCCGAGTCGACCGCGGCGATGAACGCCGCGGCGGGGATCCCGGCCAGCACCTCCTCCTCGCTCCCGCGGCCCCGCGCCACGTCATGGCTCATCAGCGCCTCGGTGAGCACCAGGTAGCTGTTGGCGTCGAAGCGTCCGGCGAGCTTGGCCGCCTGGTGGTCCAGGTAGGACTCCACCTGGTACCGGCCGCTCCGGCGCAGCGGGTGGCCGAAGGGGTCCTCGTCCTGCTGCGGACTCCGCCCGAACCGGGACCCCATGTCCGGCTCGGAGCGGTACGTGATATGCGCGATCCGCCGGGCGATGCCCAGGCCGGCGTCGGGCCGGGAGCGGCCGTAGTAGTCGCCGCCCTGGAAGTCCGGGTCCAGCGTGATCGCCTGGACCTGGGCCTGGGCGAACGCGATCTGCTCGGCCGTGGAGTGGGCGCCGCAGGCGATGACGGCCATGCCGCGCACCCGCCCCGGGTAGGTCGCGGCCCATTCCAGGGCGCGGGCCCCGCCCATCGAGCCGCCGATCACGGCCTGCCACGCCTCGATGCCCAGGGCGTCCGCGAGGCGGGCCTCGGCATGGACGGAGTCCCGGATGGTGGTGAACGGGAACCGCGAACCCCACGGGGTGCCGTCCGCGTCCAGCGAGGACGGACCGGTCGTCCCGTAGCAGCCGCCCAGCATGTTGGGGGCCACCACGAACCACTGATCGGTGTCCACCGGCGCGCCCGGTCCGATGATGCCCTCCCACCAGCCGGCCTCCGGTTCCCCGGTGGAGGCGGCCACGTGGGTGGAACCGGTCAGGGCGTGCAGCACCAGCACGGCGTTGGACCTGTCCGCGTTCAGCGTGCCCCAGGTCTCGTAGGCGATCTCCACGGCGGGCAGGTGACCGCCGGCCTCGAAGTCGAAGGCGCCGATCCGCCGGGAGTGCAGGCCGCCGTCGGGAAGGGCGGTGCGGGTCTGGTGGGGGCTGGTCATGGTCATGGGGGTCCCTCCGTGCCTCACGCGCTGACGTTGGCGGCGGCGAACCCCTCCTCGAGGTCCGCCAGGATGTCATCGATGCTCTCCACGCCCACCGAGAGCCGGACCAGGCCGGGGGTGACACCGGCGGCGCGCTGCTCGGCCTCCGTCAACTGGGAGTGCGTGGTGGAGGCCGGGTGGATGACGAGCGAACGGATGTCGCCGATGTTGGCCACCTGGTGGTGCAGGCGCAGGGCGTCCACGAACCGCGCGCCGGCCTCGCGGCCACCGGCGATCTCGAAGGACACGAAGCCGCCGGCGCCCTGGGGCAGGTACTGCTGCGCGCGCTCGTACCAGGGGCTGGATGCCAGGCCCGGGTAGATCACGGCCTCGGCCTGGGCGTGGCCGTCCAGGTAGTCGGCGACCCTCTGCGCGTTGGCCACGTGACGCTCCATCCGCAGGGACAGGGTCTCCAGGCCGAGGTTGAGCAGGAAGGCGTTGAACGGGCTGATCGAGCTGCCGAAGTCGCGCAGCAGCTGCACGCGGGCCTTCAGGATGTAGGCAAGGTTGGCCCCGAGGATGCCCCCGACACCCAGGTCCCGGGCGAACACCAGTCCGTTGTAGCTCTCGTCCGGGGTGTTGAAGCCCGGGAAGCGCTCCGGCTGGGAGGCGTAGTCAAAGGTCCCGGCGTCCACGATGACCCCGCCCATGGCCACGGCGTGGCCGCCGAGGTACTTGGTGGCCGAGTGCACGACCACGTCCGCGCCGTGCTCGATCGGCCGCAGCAGGTAGGGGGTGGCCAGGGTGTTGTCCACGATGAACGGCACGCCGGCGGCGTGGGCGACGTCGGCGATGCCCCGCAGGTCCGGCACGTCCCCGCGCGGGTTGCCGAGGGACTCGGCGAACAGCAGCTTCGTGGTGTCCCGGACGGCGCCCGTCCACTCCTCCAGGTCGTCCGGGTCCTGGACGAAGGTGGTGGTGATGCCGATCTTGGCCAGGGTGTGCTTGAACAGGTTCTGGGTGCCGCCGTAGAGGGAGGCCGAGACCACCACGTGGTCCCCCGCACCGGCGAGGTTGAGCACGGAGAAGGTGGTGGCCGCCTGCCCGGAGGCCAGCAGCAGGGCGCCCACCCCGCCCTCGAGGGCGGCGATCTTGCCCTCCACGGCCTCCTGGGTCGGGTTGCCGATGCGGGTGTAGATGGGCCCGAGGTCCTTCAGGGCGAACCGGTCGGCGGCGACCTCGTGGGAGGGGAAGTCGAAGGAGTTGGACTGGATGATCGGCAGCGCGGTGGCGCCGAAGGGGTTGACCTCCGGGATGCCGGCGTGCACCTGCCGGGTCTCGAAGCCCCAGTTCGCGGCGGAGTCCGTGGCGCCGGCCGGGTCGGTGTCCGGGGTGGCCTGGTTCGGGGTGTCAGTCATCGACATGGCTCCTGTATCCGTCCAGGGCCACCCGGTGGCATCACGGTGCCGTGAAGCATGCCGCGCCGTGGTGGCCCGCGCTTGCAGGTGCCGGTCGACACCCGCCTGGTCCTCACCCGGGGCACCCCACCGCGAGCTGGAGGGTTGCCGGCCAGCAAGCCGGGGCTCGATGCTGGCGCTCATGACCTGCGCCCAGTCTGCCAGATCGGTGCGAGCGGGTCATCCCGTTCGGTCACAGTGTGACCGCGGCCCCGCCGGAGTGTGATCTGCGCAACTTTTCAAGTGAGGGTAACCTAAGCGATCTCCGCCACGGGGAAGTGGGACGATATGGGCATGATGCGCCTTGATCACGTCTCGTACGCCGTCGGCCCCGAAGAGGGCCTCCCCGCCGCGGTGGCCCGGATCGCCGATGCCCTGGGCATCGAGCGAGTCAAGGGCGGGGTCCACCCCCGCTTCGGCACCCGCAACGCCATCTTCCCGTTGCGCAAGCACCAGTACCTGGAGGTCGTCGAGGTACTCGACCACCCCTCCTCCGGCAAGGCCCCGTTCGGACAGGCCGTGCGCGCCCGCTCCGAGATGGGCGGCGGCTGGATGGGCTGGTGCGTGGCCGTGGACGACCTGGCCCCGTTCGAGGAACGGCTCGAGCGCCAGTCCGTTCCGGGCAACCGCAAGTTCCCGGACGGCCGCGAGCTGACCTGGCGCCAGATCGGCATCAAGGGCCTCATCGCCGACCCGCAGGTGCCCTACCTGCTGCGCTGGGATGACGGCATGGAGGAGCTGCACCCCTCCCGCGCCGCGGAGCCGCAGGCGGAGCTGTCCTCCATCACGATCGCCGGATCGCGGGACCGGGTGCGGGGCTGGCTGGGACTGGACGACCCCGAGCAGAGGGTCGAGGACCTCAACGTCATCTACGAGTCCCCCTCCGGCACGCCCGGCATCCTCGAGGTCACCTTCGAGACCCCCAAGGGCACCGTCACCCTCTGACGCGCCCCGCGGCCCCCGCCCCCTCCCGGCCCCCGGCCCGGTGGGCGGGGGCCTTCGCGTCCAGGACGCCCGCCGGTCCCGCGTGGAGCCGACCGGAACAGGCGGCGCGGGCCGGGCTCAGGTGCCGAACAGCCCCAGCCGGGCCAGGGCCGGGTAGGCCACGAACCCGGTCACGTCCAGCAGCAGGTGGGCCACGACCAGGGGCATCACGCGCCGGTAGCGCACGTACAGCGCACCGAACACCAATCCCATGAGCAGGTTCCCCACTCCCGGCCCGATCCCCTGGTACAGGTGATAGGCCCCGCGCAAGACCGCGCATCCCACCACCACGGTCGTGGCGTTCAGGGGGACGACGGCGCCGCTCGCCCAGGTGCGCAGCCCACCGGGCTCGCCGGGCCGGGCCGGGTCCAGCCCGGACCTCAGTTGCTGCAGGTAGCCGAGCCGGTCGAAGAGCCAGGCCACCACGATGACCTCCTCCAGCAGCGCGTGCCGCAGCGCGGAGAGCACCAGGACCGGGGTGGTCCACCAGTACTCGTCCAGCGCGCTGCCCACGATGGCCGTGGTTACCCCGGCCGCCCGCCCGGCCGCGTAGACCGCCAGGGTCCCCAGGCCGATCGCCACGAACAGGGCCCCGCCCCAGGCCAGGTCGGCCCCCGGACGACGGGCGTCCAGGCCGAAGGTCCGGAACGGATTGCGGCCGCGGATCACCAGCAGGTGGAACACCAGCAGTACCGGCACCAGGGCGAAGACGATGTCCAGCAGCTGGTACGTGAGGTCCCAGTACTGCCGGTCCGCCAGCGGCGGGTTCAGCGTGGTGGTCTGCCCGGACAGCGGGCCCCGGCTCATCTTCTCCAGCAGGTTGACGATCGCGTAGACGGCCGACTGGCCCAGGGACAGCCCGAGCACGATCGCGATCTCCCAGCGGACCGTGCCGGCCGAGGGCGGGGTGATGGCCGAGGGGCGCAGGCGGTCGGTCGGCCGGGAGGCTGCGGGGGTGCTCACCGCACCAGTGTAGGAAGGGCCGCCGAGGGACACCCGCAGCGACCGGCGGATCGCGGCCCCGGGCCCGGTTACCGTGGATCCATGGCCTCCCCACCCACCGCAGCCGACCTCGCGCTCGCCCGTGCCGCCTCCGCGCGTCCGCTGGTCAGCGCCTCCCCCGCGGCGGCGGACCGGCTGGCCACGGCGGACTGGTCCGCGGGCACCGTGGAGGAGGGCGGGCAATTCCACCGTGTGCTGGTGCTGCCCGGTGTGGGGGCGGTGAGGATGGCCCGGAACGCGGTGGCCGCCGGGCGGCTGCCGGCGAACGTCGCGCTCGTGCAGGCCCTGACGAGCACGGCCCAGCTCCCCGTCGCCCTGCCCGTGCCCCTCACCGAGGTGGTCACCGGTGCGGACGGGACGGCCGCCGTGGTGCAGGAGTACCTGCCCGGCCGGGCGCATCCCCCGCACGAGGGCGACCCGGTGGTGCTGCGCGGACTGTGCGAGGCGCTGGCGGCCGTGGACACCGCCGCCCTGGAACCGCACCTGGGCCCGCCGTTCGCCTACCGCGGGCCGTGGACGGCCGAACGCGTGCGGACGGTGCGCCAGCTGCCGGCGCGCCTGCGGGAGACCTACGGCGGGCAATTGTGGGACGGCGAGTGGGCCGCCGACCATCCGGCGGTGACCGCGGCGGCCTTCCCGGAGACCGCCGGGGACCTGCTGGCCACCCTGACCGCGTGGACGCAGGACCCGGTGGTGGCCCCGTCCCTCGTGCACGGGGACCTGGCCGGGCACAACATGCGCTGGAAGCGTTCCGGCGGGGACCGGGTCCTGACCGGGATCCTCGACTGGGACCTGGCCAGCGCCTGGGACCCCGCACTGAACCCGGCCTACCTCTCGTTGTGGCACGGGGAGGAGAAGCTGGAGTCGATCGCCCGCGACCCGGCGGAGGCATGGCGGGCCCGGGTCTGGCTCGGCTGGACGGCCCTGGAGACCCTGGCGGACGCCGCCGGCCGCGAGGACCCGTCCACCGGAGCCGGCCCGGCGAACTGGCCCAGGCTGCTGCGCAAGGTGCTGCCGCGGATCGGCCGGGCCGTCGCGGCGCTGACGGCCGGTGTCCGGTGAGGGGCCGGCGTCACTCGCCGTGGCCCCGGGTGCCCGTCGCGACGCTGACCGCCGCGCTGGAGGCCGGTGGGAAGCAGCTCGACGCGGGCCAGCGCGAGACCGTGCGGTTGCTCTGCTCCCGGCACGCCCACGGGGTCTACCTGCACGGCGGGGTGGGCCGCGGCAAGACGTGGATCAGCGGCCGGTTCTTCGACGCGGCCGAGGTGCCCAAGATCCGGATGCACATGCACGCCCTGCTGGGCCAGGTCACCCAGTCGGTGACCGGCGCCCCGGCCGGACGACCGGTCAGCGTCGACGGCGCCGTGCGGCGCCTGCTGGGGGACGCCCGGCTGGTGTACATCGACGAGTTCCACGTCCACGACGTCGGCGACGCCCACCTGCTGCGCCGGGTGCTGCCCGCCCTGCTGGACCTCGAGGCCGGGGTGCTGCTGACGTCCAACTACCCGCCCGCGGACCTGCTGCCGGATCCCCTGTTCCACCATCACCTCGAACCGGTCATCGGGCTGATCCAGGAGCGTCTCACCGTGCGGCAGGTCCCCGACGGCGTCGACTACCGGCCGTTGACCCGGGGCGCCGACCGCGGGTTCGCGGCCGGGACGTGGACGGCCGTCGGCGCGGGGCAGGACGGGACCGGGCTGACCGGTGCCGGGCTGACCGGTGGCGCGACGAACGGTCCCGGGGCGAACGGTCCCGGGCCCGTGACGGGGGCGAGCGTGCCGGTGGGGGCCGGCGGTACCCGGCGGCTGCGGGTGACCGCCGCGGATCCCGCCGCCGGAGTCCTCACCGCCACGTTCGCGCAGTTGTGCGAGCACCCGGTCTCCGTGCACGACTACCTCGGGCTGGCGCGGCAGTACGAGCACTGGAGACTGCTGGGCGTCCCGGCCCCGGAGGACATCGACGACCAGTCGTTCCAGCGGTTCGCGTTCCTCGTGGACGTGCTCGTGGACGCGGACCTGCGCCTGGACGTCACCGCGGCCCTGCCCCTGGATGACTGGGCCGGGCCGGGGCGCCTCCCGCGCGACGCCGACCGGTTCCTCAGCCGGCTGAGCCTGCTGCGGGACTGAGACCCGTCCGCGGGCCCGACTGCCGCAGGTACCCCCAGCCGATCGCGTGCAGGACGTCCTCCGGGGGCTGGGTGGCGAAGAGGGTCGCCAGGGCCAGGGACCACCCCGCGGCCCGGCGCCAGAGGTCGTCGTCCGGGACCCGGCCCGCCTCGTAGCGGGCCTGGAACGCGGCGGCCCCGGCGGGCGTGAAGTGGGTCAGCGCGATCCCCAGGTCCGAGGCGGGATCCCCGGCGCAGAGGTCACCGAAATCGACCAGGACCGGCTCCGGTGGGCCCGGCAGGGCGCCGGCGGCAGCCTCCGCCAGCACCGTGTTGTCCGGGTGGGGGTCCCCGTGCAGCCAGACCGGCGGGCCCGTGTGGTCCCCGGCCGCCAGGGCCTGCCGCCAGGCCGTGTCCACCGCGCGGACCAGGGCCGCGGGGCAGCGCGGACGCAGCGCCCGCCAGCGCGCCTCGAAGCGATCGGCGGTCGCGGCCAGCGGCACGCCGCGGAAGGGATTGGCCGGGGCATCCGGCGGGGCCGGGACGTGCAGGCGTCGCAGCCACCCCGCGAGGGCGGCGGCGTAGACGTCCCGGGTCCCGGCCGGGCGGCGCGCCGCCGGGGTTCCCGCCACCCACGGCACCACGGCCCACCGGTAGGGGTACCCGGCCCCGGGGGCGCCGGTGCGCTCGGGCCGCGGGAGCCTCAGCCCGGTCTGCGCGGCGACGCGCGGCAGCCAGGCGGCCTCCCGGTCGAGGAGGGCCTGGCCGGCGTCGTGCCGGGGCAGGCGGACGGCGAGGTCCTCCCCCAGCCGGACCATCGTGTTGTCCCAGCCGCGGACCACGCCGCCGCCCGGGGCCGGATCCACGTCCCCGCCGATCGGCAGCGCCGCCAGGTCCGGGTGCTGGGACGCCAGCAGGGCGCGGACGAGTCCGGCCGTGACGTCCGGTTCGCCGGACCGGCGGTGACGCGGCATCTTCCGGCCTCTCCTGGAGACGACGGGAGGTCGAGGGCTGACGCGAACCGGCCCGTCTCCGGGCCCGCGGGTCAGCCGTCGACCTCCCGATCGTGGCGTGGGGTGTCCGGGGGGTTACTCCGTGACGCCCAGCTGCTCCATGACGATCTCCCGCACGCGCCCGGCGTCGGCCTGGCCGCGGGTGGCCTTCATGACCGGGCCGATGAGCGCGCCGATGGCCTGCAGCTTGCCGCCCCTGATCTTCTCCACCACGCCCGGGTTCTGCGCGATGGCGTCCTGCACCGCGGTGGTGAGGGCGCCGTCGTCGGAGACGACCGCGAGCGAGCGGGCCTCGACGATGGCCCGCGGGGAGCCCTCGCCGGCGGCCACGAGGCCCAGGACCTGCTTGGCGATCTTGTCGTTGATCGTCTTCTCCGCGATCAGCGCCTCGACCTCCACGACGTCGGCCGGGGAGACCCCGAGCTCGGGGATGTCCTTGCCCTCCACGTTGGCCAGGCGAGCGATCTCGCCCATCCACCACTTGCGGGCCGCGGCGGCGGTGGACCCGGCCGCGATCGTGTCCGCGATCTCGTCCAGCACGCCGGCGTTGACGACGTCCCGGAACTCCTCGTCCGAGAAGCCCCAGTCGGCCTTCAGGCGCTTGCGGCGCTCAGCGGGCGGCTCGGGCAACTGGGCGCGCAGCTCCTCGATCCACTCCGGCGTGGTCACGATCGGCACCAGGTCCGGCTCCGGGAAGTACCGGTAGTCGTCCGCGTCCGACTTCGGCCGGCCCGAGGTGGTGGTCCGGGTGTCCTCGTGCCAGTGCCGGGTCTCCTGCACGATCGAGCCGCCGGCCTTGAGGATGGCCGCCTGGCGCTGGATCTCGTAGGTCACGGCGTGGGCGACGGCGCGCGTGGAGTTCACGTTCTTCGTCTCGGTACGGGTGCCGAAGGCCGCGGTGCCCTTGGGCATCAGCGAGACGTTGGCGTCGCAGCGCACGTTGCCGCGTTCCATCCGCGCGTCCGAGATGCCCAGGTTCTTCACGATGTCCCGGACGGCCGTGACGTAGGCGCGGGCCAGTTCCGGCGCCCGCTCCCCCACACCGGCGATCGGCTTGGTGACGATCTCGATCAGCGGCACGCCGGCGCGGTTGTAGTCCACGAGCGAGTGCGCCGCGTCCTGGATGCGGCCGGAGGCGCCGCCGACGTGCGTGAGCTTGCCGGCGTCCTCCTCCATGTGGGCGCGCTCGATCTCCACGCGGAAGACCGTCCCGTCCTCCAGCTCGACGTCCAGCCAGCCGTCATGGGCGATCGGGTCGTCGTACTGGGAGGTCTGGAAGTTCTTCGGGGTGTCCGGGTAGAAGTAGTTCTTCCGGGCGAAGCCGCACGTCTCGGCGATCTGGCAGTTCAGGGCCAGCCCGAGCTTGATGGCGTACTCCACGGCCTTGCCGTTGACCACCGGCAGCACGCCGGGCAGCCCCAGGTCGACCTCGGTGACGTTGGTGTTGGGCACGTCCCCGAAGGCGTTGGCGGCGGAGGAGAACATCTTGGTCCTGGTGTTCAGCTCCACGTGGACCTCGAAGCCCAGGACCGGGTCGAACTCGGCCATCGCCTCGTCGAACGTGAGCACCTCGTCGGTGACGGCGGTCATCGGTTCTCTCCTCCTGCGGTGCGGTCAGCGGTCCCGACGCCGGCCGGCTGGGTGCTGCGGGTGTCGTCCAGGTCCGGCGCCTGGGTCCAGAGCTGTGCGCCCCAGGCCTGTTCCAGGCGGCTCTCCAGGGCCGCAGCGGCCCGGTACATCACGGCGTCGCCGCGGACCGGGGCGAGGAACTGCACGCCGACGGGCAGGCCCTCGGCCAGTCCGCCGGGCACGGAGATGCCGGGGATGCCGGCCAGGTTCGCCGGGATGGTGGCGACGTCGTTGAGGTACATCGCCAGCGGGTCGTCGATCTTCTCGCCCAGGCCGAACGCGGTGGTCGGGGAGGTCGGGGAGATGAGCACGTCGACCTTCGAGAAGGCCTCGTCGAAGTCCCGCTGCACGAGCGTGCGGATCTTCTGCGCGGAGCCGTAGTAGGCGTCGTAGTACCCGGCCGAGAGGGCATAGGTGCCCAGGATGATGCGGCGCTTGACCTCCTCGCCGAAACCGGCCGCGCGGGTGGCGCCCATGACCTGCTCGATCGTGCCGCCCTCGTCGGGGACGACCCGGTTGCCGTACCGGACGCCGTCGAACTTGGCCAGGTTGGAGGAGGCCTCCGACGGCATGATCAGGTAGTAGGCGCCCAGGGCGTACTTCAGGTGCGGGCAGGAGACCTCGACGACCTCGGCACCGGCGTCCTGCAGGATCGTCACGGCCTCGCGGAAGCGCTCGAGGACACCCTCCTGGTAGCCCTCACCCCTGAGCTCGGAGACGATGCCGATCCGCAGGCCCGTCACGTCGTGCTGCCGCGCCGCGGTGAGCAGTCCCTCGAGGGGCTCGGTCAGCGAGGTGGAGTCCTTCGCGTCATGGCCCCCGAGCAGTTCCTGCAGGGCGGCGGCGTCCTGCACCGTCCGGGCCACGGGGCCGATCTGGTCCAGGGAGGAGGCCATCGCGATCACGCCGTAACGGGAGACCCCGCCGTAGGTGGGCTTGGCGCCCACGGTGCCGGTGACGGCACCCGGCTGGCGGATGGAGCCCCCGGTGTCCGAGCCGAGCGCCAGCGGGGCCATGAACGCGGCCACGGCCGCGGCCGAACCGCCGCCGGAACCGCCGGGGATCCGGTCCAGGTCCCAGGGGTTGCGGGTGTTGCCGAACGCGGAGTGCTCGGTCGAACCGCCCATGGCGAACTCGTCCAGGTTGGTCTTGCCCAGGATGGGCAGCCGGGCCCGGCGCAGCTTCGTCACCACGGTGGCGTCATAGGGGCTCATCCAGCCCTCGAGCATCCTCGAGCCGGCGGTCGTCGGCTGGCCGATGGTGACGATGTTGTCCTTCACGGCCACCGGCACGCCGGCCAGCGGGTGCAGGGCCTCGGCCTCGGCGCCGCCGGCGGCGCGGATCGCGTCCACCTCGGCCGCCACGGCGAGCGCCTCCTCCGGGTTGACGTGCAGGAAGGCGTGGATGCCGCGTTCCCCGCCGTCCACGGCGGCGATCCGGTCCAGGTGGGCCTGGGTCAGTTCCACGGAGGTGATCTCCCCCGTCCGCAGCTTCTCGGCCATCTGGAGGGCGGTCAGGCGGATCAGTTCAGTCGACTCGGTCGTTGCGTTCATGCGTGTCACTCCCCCTCGAGGATCGCGGGCACCCGGAACTGGCCGTCCTCGGCCTCCGGGGCCATGGCCAGGGCCTGCTCCTGGGAGAGCATCTCCCCCGGCTCGTCCTCCCGGAACACGTTGGTCAGGGGGATCGGGTGGGACGTCGGCGGCACGTCGTCCCCGGCGACCTCGCTGACGGCGGCGACGGCATCCATGATGACGGCGAGTTCACCGGACATCTTGTCCAGCTCCTGCTCGTCCATCCGGATGTGGGCCAGTCGCGCCAGGTGGGCGACGTCCTCACGGGTGATGGCGGACATGGGTCTCCTGTGGTCTTCCGCGGATGGTGTGGTTCGGTGGACCAGTCTAGTCCCGGAGCAGTGCGGGCCGGGCCCGGCTCACACCGGCCGGCGGAACACCCAGTAGAGCTGGTCGGTGCCGTCCGTGGGCTCCTGGCCGATGTCCGACAGGCGCCAGTCCCGCTCCGGGACCCGGACGAAACCCTCCGACTCGTACAGCCTGTGGGCCGAGGTCATGGTCTCCATGGTGGTGAGCACCACCGCCTCGATGCCCTCCAGCTGCTGCGCGCGGTCGATCGCGGCACGGACCAGGGCCCGGGCCACGCCGCGGCGCTGGACGGCGGGGTCCACGGCCAGCATCCGGAACTCGAGCTCCCCGTCCTTGGCGGTCTCGGACATCGGCATGCCCGGCAGCGTCAGCACCACCGAACCGGCCACGCCGCTCCGCGCGTCCCGGCCCTCACCGACCACGACCTCACCCACGAGCACGCGCGCCTGGCCGGCACGGCCGGCGACGTCCTGCAGGTGCTCGATGTAGTCGTCCTCGGGGTGGACGTGCCCGCCGTCCACGTAGGACGCCACCGTCAGGTGGGCGATCGCGGCGTGGTCCTCCTCGCGCGCGTCGCGGACGGTCACCCCGTCCACGCGGGACGTCAGCGGAGGCCGGTCGTCCTCGTGGAGTCCGGGATGCGTGTGGTCAACGATCGGTCCGTGGTCGTCATGGGGCACGCCGAAATCCTACTCGCGGGCGGTGTGCGGGGCGAGCACGTCGACGCTCGCCCCCCGGCGCACGACGGTGGACCCGCAAGTCCGCCCGCCGGCACCACCCGTCCGCCGCCGTGGGCGAGTGCGGCTAGGCGTTCAGCGCGCGCTGCTTGATCAGCTCGTACTCCTCCGGCGTGAGGCTGCCGGCGTCGAGCAGCGTCCTGGCCTTGGCGATCTCGTCGCTGGCACTCGTCACCCCGGCCGCGGACCGGATGTACGCGGCCTCGGCCTCCTGCCGGACGGCGGCACGCTTCTGGTTCCGCGTCGCCATGCCGCTACCCCGCACGATCAGGTACACGAGGAGCGAGATGACCGGGAAGAACACCAGCACGATCACCCACACGGCCTTGAGCCAGCCGTTGAGCTCCTTGTCCCTGAACAGGTCGGAGAAGACGGAGAACAGGGCGAACAGGAACGCGATGAATACGTAGCACCAGAACATGAACCAGAAGAAATCCCAGAAACTCTCCCAGAAGTCCATTGTCACTCCTTCGTGTCTAAACCATCGATGGATGGTGTGTGCCGCCGGCCGAGCGCCTCAGCAGTTGAGTTCGCTCCGGAGGTTGTCCATGGCGGTCTCGACGTCGTTCGCCTCGTTGCGGAGGGAGTCGACGGCGTCCGGGACCTTGGTGTCATCGTCGATCTCGTCGACCGCGTCACGGAACCCGTCGACGTTGGTGTCCAGTTCCTCGAGGCGGTCCTCGGCCACGTCACCGGACTCCTTCAACAGGTCCTCGTAGGAGTCGGCGAGCTGGTTCCGTGCGGTCCGGAGCTCGTCCACGGTGGCCTCGGGCGTGAGGCTGGATCTCACCTCCTGGAGTGCCGTGCCGAACGCGTCCGCGGCCTCGCAGGCCTGCGAGACGTTCTCCTGCGGGGTGGGGCTGGAACAACCGGCCAGGCCGATCATCATCATGGAGGTTCCCAGGGCCATGGCTGCGGCGGTGGAACCGGGACGTCTGCTGTTCACGGTGGTCTCCTCTCCAGGAGTCGATCATGGCCGGGGGCCGACCGTGGGCCGGGATTCACCGCGGCTCCGCGAACGGGCCACCGACCTCCTATGGCCTGAAGTATCCGCCGGTGGCCGCCGCGCTGCCTCACCCGCAGGTGATGAACCTGGTCCCGGCCCGGCCCGTCAATCACCCCCGGCGGGTGGTCCGTGGAGCGCGGCGCCGTGGTTCGATGTCCTTTCGGAGAGTGATGATCATGTGCCGTTGGCTCGCGTACTCCGGTTCACCGGTGAACCTCGAGGACCTGCTGTTCAGGCCCGTGCGCTCCCTGGTCATGCAGAGCAAGCACTCGAGGCTGGGTGCCGAGGAGATGAACGGCGACGGCTTCGGGGTCGGCTGGTACTCCAGGGGTCCCCGCCCGGGGCTCTTCCACAGCACGCACCCCGCCTGGAACGACAGGAACCTGCGCGAGCTCTCGGCGCTGGCCTGGTCGGAACGCGTCTTCGCGCACATCCGGGCGTCGACGGGCAGCGCGGTCCAGGAGACGAACTGCCACCCCTTCCGTCACGAGCGCTGGCTGTGGATGCACAACGGGATGATCAGCGACTTCCCCCGGGTGAAGCGTGACCTCGCCGTGGCCGTGGCGCCGGAGTTCTTCCCGCTCATCGAGGGGTCCACCGACTCGGAGCTGTTCTTCTACCTCGCGCTCACGTTCGGCCTCGAGGACGATCCCGCACCGGCGGTCGCCACCGCCGTGGGATTCATCGAGGAGACCGGTCGACGGCACGGCATCGAGCACCCGGTGCAGATGACCGTGGCGACCACGGACGGCGACACGACCTGGGCCTTCCGCTACTCCACCGAGGGCCGGTCGAGGTCCCTGTTCTACAGCAGGGACGTCTCGGCGCTCCGCGCCCTGCATCCGGAGAACCCTCAACTGCAGCGGCTCTCCCCGGACGCACGCCTGGTGGTGTCCGAACCCCTGGGTGATCTCGAGGGGGCCTGGCAGGAGGTTCCGGAATCGACGTTCCTGGCCGTGCGCGGCGGCGGGATCGAGCTCGCACCCTTCACACCCGTCGCGGCGTAGCGGGCGGGACAGGACGGCGGCCGTCCTAGACGAGTCCGCGTGCCATGGCGATCCGGATGGCGGACCGGCGGTTCGTCGCACCGAGCTTGCGGTAGATGGACTGCTGGTGCGTCTTGAGGGTGTTCACCGAGATGAAGAGTGAGTCGGCGATCTCCGCGGCCGTGAGCATCGTCCGCAAGTAGGAGAGGACCTCCCGTTCCCTCTCGGAGAGCGTCCAGGAGTCGCGCTGTCGGCGCCGCACGGGATCGGGCGGTTGGTGGGCGAGCGCCGAGGCGATGAAGGCATCGTGGGCGGTGCCCCACGCCGCGTGCTGGACCAGCAGCCGGAGCAGGTCCGCGCGATGCTCGACGAAGGGCCGCAGGACCGACTGGGGTTCCGCGCAGGCGACGGCGTACTCCAGCCGGTCATGGGCGACCGTGGCCTCTCCCGCGGCGTCCGCGATCAGGACCTCGGTCACGGCGGCGCTGGCCCGGACATAGGGTGGGTTCTCCTCCTCCCCCAGGGCCTCCACGCAGTCGAGGGCGGCCTCGGGTTCCCCCGCCCTGCGCAGGACCTCGGCCATCAGGGCGCCGGCCAGGGGCGAGACACCGCCCCTGGCCAGGGGGCGGGCGATGGCCCCGGCGCCCCTCAGGTCGCCCGCCGCCTCACGCAGCTTCGCGGCGGCGACCCGGGCCAGCGTGGACCAGGCGGAGTCGTGGCGCTCCTGCGCGTCGAAGGCCCGCAGCGCCAGGTCCGCTGCCGTGATCCGGGCAGGGTCCCCCGTGGCGCAGGCGACGAGGACCCGGTACACCATGCCCAGCGAGTCGGCCGGGAAGGGACCGCTGCCCGCCGCGTCCGCCTGCGCGAGGTCGCGGTCGGCGCGCGCCAGGTCGTCCTGCCAGTAGGCCCTGAGTCCGCTGGCCAGCCACACCGGGGCGAGGCATCGACCGCGGGCCGGGGAGGACGCGCCGGGGCGGCCGACCACCGCCGTGCCCTGCTCCTCGGCCGCCGTGAAGTCACCCCGGACGGACAGGGCCAGGGCGAGTTCTGCCCCGGCGCACTGTTCGATCGTGGTGAATCCGTTGGCGCGGCCGGCCGCGGCCGCCGCCCGCAGCAGGTCGGTCGCCGCCCTCCCGGGGCGGAACGAGCGGGTCTCGGCCCGGCCCACGAGGAAGAGGGCGTCGGTCAGCGTGGCTGCCGGATGTCGCGTGGCCAGGTCGACGAGCCGGTACCCCTCGCGGGCCGCCGCCTCACGATCGCCACTGCCCAGGACGAAGAGCTCGAACAGCTCACGGTTGACGGTGAAGCGGCGCCGGCGCGCCGTGCCCAGGCCCGTCAGGCCCGAGGACGCCCGGCGTGCCAGCTCGGCGGCGTAGGGCTGGTCACCCTCGGTCGCGCGGCAGGCGGACCGGACCAGGAGCACCTCGGGGTCCTCGCTCCAGGGGAACGGCAACCGGAGGCACAGGTCCTCCAGGGATGCCGCTCCCTCGGTCATCAGCACCTCGAGCCAGTGCTCGCCGATGGACCTCATCGCCGTCCTGGGATCGTCGCCGAGCAGGGCCTCCGAGACGCAGGTGCGCACGTCCACGTCCTGGTAGTGCCGCGCCGCGATGCCGTGGAGTGTGCGGGCGAGCCGGGGGTCGCGATGGGACAGGATGGTGCGGCAGGCCGCGGCGAACAGCGGCTGCCAGCGGTACCTGGACCCGGGGAGGCCGCAGGGGTCCTCCTCCAGGAAGAACCCCTGCCCCAGGCACTCCTCCAGCAGCCGCGCCCCCTCGGTGTCTCCACCCAGCTCGATGGCCAGCGGACGGTCGATCGTGTCCCGTGCCGTGGCCCGCAGGACGAAGTCCGCCAGGGGCGCGGGACAACCGGCCAGGACCTCCTCGGCGACATAGTCCAGGAAGGCCCGGCGTGGTTCCGGCGAGAAGGCATCGGCCGGGGACGCCCCCGCCGGGTCGAGCGCCAGGCCCTGGGACAGGGCCACCGGCCAGCCGCCCGTCGCCCTCCACAGCGCCGGGGCCTCCACCGGGCCGTCGAAGCCGAGCATCGACAGCAGCTCACCGGTCTCTGCCAGCGTGAAGGCGAGGTCACCCGGCCCGATGTCGGCGACCTCGCCGCGGAGCCTCGCGGCCGCGAGCGGCAGGGCCGGAGCGCCGCGTGCGGACAGGACCAGGTGCAGCCCGGCCGGCCTGGACTCGAGCAGGCTCCCCACCAGGCCGCCGTCGAGGCCCGGACCGGCCAGGTGCAGGTCGTCGATGACGAGGGCCAGGGGTTCGGTGAGCGCCTCCAGGGCCCGGATGACGCTCTCGTGGTCCTCGCGGGGACTGCGTCCTGGTCGCGGGTCCAGGCCCAGTACCGCACCTCGGGCCGGGCCGCCCAGTCCTGCCGCCACGTCCTGCAGCGCCACGACGATCCCGCGGTAGAGGTCCGCGGGACCCGCATGGGCCCGGCCGACGCTCAGCCAGGCACAG
Source organism: Citricoccus sp. (assembly GCF_035445025.1). Classification (NCBI taxonomy): domain Bacteria; kingdom Bacillati; phylum Actinomycetota; class Actinomycetes; order Micrococcales; family Micrococcaceae; genus Citricoccus; species Citricoccus sp. The sequence goes on from NZ_DAOMPX010000002.1 coordinate 21,212, forward strand.
GCCTCATCGCCATTGCGCGACCAGTCGGCCAGCAGGGTCGTCTTCCCGTATCCGGCGGGGGCGGAGACCACCGTGGTCCGGCCGGACCGGACCCCGCCCGAGACGGCCTCCTCCAGGCGGCGCCGCCGCAGGGTGCCGAGACGGGCCTCCGGCGCCCCGGTCCTGGTGCGTCCCTCGGAGCCGGTGGCGGCCGGCGCGGGCCGCGACGGCGCCGGGTCCGGTACGCCCTGTCGTGACGGCACCGTCGTCGCGGAGGTGGGCGGGCCAGCCCTCATCATGCAGTCCTTCCCGGAATCACCCGGTGGCCACCTGTGTTGTCCCGCTCGGTGTCCGAGGGCGCCGGTCTGCCGGCGAGGTCCCGGCACGCGGGTCCCCCGCTCCACCGCATGACCGGGCGATTCCCTGTCGTCCAGTGACCGCCTCCGGGCACACTGTACGACCGGCCCGCCCCGGGGCGGATCACCCGGACCGGATGAATTCCCGGCCGTGCTGCTAGCCGCTCACGGCCTTCTGTTTGATCAGTGTGTACTCCTCCTCGGTGATGGTGCCGTCGTCGAGCAGGGCGCGCGCCTTGGTGATCTCATCCGTGAGGCTGACTCCGGCCACCGACCGGATGTAGGACGCCTGCGCGTCCTGACGGGCGGCGGCCTCCCGCTGGTTCCGGGCCGCCATGCCGTCACCGCGGGCGATCAGGTAGACCAGGATCGAGATGAAGGGAATGAACACCAGCACGATCAGCCACACCGCCTTGAGCCAGCCGTTCAGCGCCCGGTCCTTGAAGATGTCGGAGATGATCGCGAAGAGCACGTAGAAGAACGCCACGAAGGCGTAGAGCCAGAACAGGAACCAGAAGAACTCCCAGAAACTCTCCCAGAAATCCATGATCACTCCTTAGTGAGGCAACGGCCGATCCCCTCCCCGGTGCCTCGAAGTATCCACCCGGGTGCACCCCGGAGCGTCACCCGGGCGGGGTGAAAGACCGGCCGGTCCCCCCGTGGCGCGGGGAGACTGGTCACGGGGCGGGCGGTGTCCGTCCCGGCAGGCTCAGGCGCGAGTGGAGGTTTCGCGGTCATGGGAAAGAAGAAGTCCACCGCCGGACACGGCGGGTCCACGGGTGATCCGGGCGGGGCACCGGTCATGAAACGGAAGGAATTCGCCGAGCTGGTCAAGCCGTTGCACGCCGAGCTGGTGGCCGTCCAGGAGTGGACCAAGTCCACCGGCGCCAAGATCGTCATCGTCTTCGAGGGCCGGGACACGGCCGGCAAGGGCGGAGTGATCAAGACGATCACCGAACGGGTCAGTCCCCGCGTGTTCCGGGTGGTGGCGCTGCCGACGCCCACGCCGCGCGAACGGTCGCAGATGTACATCCAGCGGTACGTACCGCACCTGCCCGCCGGCGGGGAGATCGTCATCTTCGACCGGAGCTGGTACAACCGGGCCGGGGTGGAACGGGTGATGGGGTTCTGCACCGAGGAGGAGGCCAAGAACTTCCTCCGGGTCGTCCCGGACGTCGAACGGGCCATGGTGGAATCCGGGATCCTGCTGCTGAAGTACTGGCTGGAGGTCACGGACGAGCAGCAGACCCTGCGGTTGCAGAGCCGGATCGACGACCCGCGCAAGTACTGGAAGCTCTCGGACATGGACCTGGAGTCCTACAGCCGCTGGTTCGACTACTCGCGGGCCCGGGACGACATGTTCCGCAGCACCGACACCGCCTGGGCGCCCTGGTACATCGCCGACACCAACGACAAGAAGCGGGGGCGGCTCAACATCATCACGCACATCCTGGACCAGATCCCCTACGAACCGCTCGAGAAGCCGGACGTCACGCTGCCCAGGCGTCAGGACCGGGGGGACTACACGGAACCGCAGCGGCTCCCCCGCGAGGTGCCCGCAGCCTACTGACCGCCGCGTCCGTGGACGTCACGGATCCGGCACACCCGTTCAATCGGCGCGGTCGCGGGCCGCGCCGGACGCCGCGCAAGACCAGGGGACCATGCCATGGCAATCCACGAGACCACGTCCGGGCCGGCCGCCACCGCGTCCTGGCACGCGCAGGAGCCCGCTGCCGTGGTCGCCCTGCTCGACTCGGACGAGCAGTCCGGGCTCACCACGTCGGAGGCCGGAGAGCGGTTGGCGCGGTACGGGCCCAACGCGATCGCCTCCGAACGGCCCCCCTCGCGCTGGGCGGTGGCACTGCGGCTGCTGCGCGACCCCATGAACCTGATGCTCGTCGGCGTCATCGTGGTCAGCCTGGTCATCGACCAGGTGCCGGTCGGGATCGTCGTGGCCGTGCTGGTGGTCCTCAACCTCGTCCTGGGCACCCAGCAGGAGCTCAAGGCCCGGGCCAGCGTCGACGCCCTGGCCAAGATGCAGATCCCGCAGGCGCGCGTCGTCCGGGACGGTTCGCTGAGCCAGCTCGACGCCACGCAGCTGGTGCCGGGGGACGTCGTGAACCTCGAGGCCGGGGACCTGGTGCCCGCCGACGGACGGCTGCTGCGGTCGGCCACGCTGGAGACCCAGGAGGCCGCACTGACCGGTGAGAGCGCCCCGATCGCCAAGGACGCCCAGGCCCTCACGGACGCCGACGTGCCCCTGGGTGACCGGACCAGCATGGTCTTCCAGAACACGGCCGTCACGCGCGGGACGGCCGTGATGGTGGTGACCGAGACCGGCATGCAGACCGAGATGGGCAAGATCGCCTCGATGCTCTCGTCCGTGGACCCGGGCAAGTCACCCCTCCAGCGCGAGCTGGACGGACTCACCAAGGTCATCGGCATCGTCGCCTGGTCCGCGGTGGCCGTGATCGTCATCATCGGAGTGCTCCGCGGCCAGCCCCTCGCGGCTGTCCTGCTGGTCGGCATGTCCATGGCCATCGCCGCGATCCCGACGGGCATGCCGACCTTCGTGCAGGCCATGCTGGCCTACGGAGCCAACCAGCTGGCCGAGCACAAGGCCGTGGTCAAGAACCTCAGCGACGTCGAGACGCTGGGGGCCACCAGCGCGATCAATTCGGACAAGACCGGCACCCTGACCATGAACCAGATGATGGTGCGGCAACTGTACCTGCGCGGCAGGTGGTACAGCGTGCAGGGCGACGGTTACGCCAAGACCGGCGCCATCCGCCAGGTCGCCGGCGAGCCTGCGCCCGACTTCACCCGGCTCTCCTACGGCCTGTGCCTGAACAGCGACGCGACCGTCTCCGACGCCGGCGAGGTCATCGGCGACCCGACGGAGGCCGCGCTGGTGGTCCTGGCGGCGAAGATGGGCGTCGACGCCGAGACGACACGCCGCGCCTACCCGCGGCTCGCCGAGGTCCCCTTCGACTCCGCGTACAAGTTCATGGCGACCTTCCACACCCTGCCGTTCGAGGACGGCCCGCACTTCGTCGAGTTCGTCAAGGGCGGCCCCGACGTGGTCCTGGCCCGGTGCGCAAAGGCGATGCTGCCGGACGGGGAGGTGGACATCGGCAGCGTGCGCGAGGAGATCCTGGAGGCCAACGAGTCCCTCTCCCAGCAGGGACTGCGGGTCCTGGCCTTCGCCGGCCGGATCCTGGACGGCCGGGAGGCGGAGGTGGGTGCGGATCCGATGCGGTTCGTCGAGGAGCTGACCTTCGTCGGCATGGTCGGCATCATCGACCCCCTGCGTGCGGAGGCGGCCGAGGCCGTGCGCCTGGCACACCGGGCGGGGATCGACGTCCGCATGATCACCGGTGACCACGCCATCACCGCCGCCGCCATCGGGGCCGAGCTCGAGCTGGGCCCTGGGGCGGTCAGTGGCGCCGAGATCCAGGCCATGACCGACGAGGACCTCGCCCGCGCGCTGCCCCGGCTCCACGTCTTCGGACGGGTGACCCCGCAGGACAAGCTGCGGCTCGCCCGGCTCATGCAGCAGGGCGGGGACGTCGTGGCCATGACCGGGGACGCCGTGAACGATGCCGCCGCGCTCAAGCAGGCCGACGTCGGCGTGGCCATGGGATCCGGCAGCGAGGTGACCAAGCAGGCCGGCAACATGATCCTCACGGACGACAACTTCGGCACGCTGGTGTCCGCCATCCGGCTGGGCCGCAGCATCTACGACAAGATCGTGTCCTTCGTCCGCTACCAGATGTCGGCGCTGTTCGCCCTGGTGCTGCTGTTCCTGACCGCCAGCGTCTTCGACATCAACCACGGCGTCGCGCTGATGCCGACGATGATCCTGTTCATCAACTTCTTCGTGACCATCTTCCCGGTGATCGTCATCATGACCGACCCGCCGGCCCCCGACCTGATGGACAGGCCACCCCGGGACACCACCCAGCCGATCACCAACCGCGGGGCCGTCACGCAGTGGCTGGTCTACGGGGTCCTGGGATTCGCGGTGACGCTGGCGGCCCTGCTGCTGGCTCCCGGGCCCATGAGCCCCACCGCACCGAGCGTGCCGCTGACGATGGCCTTCGTGGTGCTCTCGTTCAGTTCGATCTTCGGCAGCCTGGCCAAGCGACGCGATCCCGAGTCGGGTCTCAGGGCCCCGATCCTCGGTGCCCTGAAGATCCTCTCCATCCCCGTGCTCACCACGGTGGCCGCCGTCGAACTGGGATTCCTGCAGAACCTGCTGCTGACGACGTCGCTGAGCGGCGGCCAGTGGCTCGCCTGCCTCGGCCTGGGGCTGGTCGTCCCCCTCGTCGTCGAACTGGACAAGGCCATCCGTCGCCACCGGGCGGCCGGGAGGGAGCCCGCGCGTGCGGTCACCGAGGTGGTCGGCGGCCGGGCCGCCGAACGCCCCGCCCCCCGGCCCGTCTAGCTTCCGGGCAGCAGGGCCTCGACGGCGTCGGCCCAGGCCCGCCGGTCGGCGGCGTCCCCGGTCCCGCCTCCCGCGTCCGGGTCCAGCACGCCGGCCACCGTCCAGTCCGGGTGGTCGGTGCCGTCGGCGTGCGCGGGCCGGCGCACCGGGACCCCGGCCTCCTCGGCGATCAGGGCACCGGCGGACCAGTCATGCTCCTGGATGCCGAACTCGGCGTAGGCGTCCAGGGTGCCGTCTGCCACCATGCACAGGTCCAGGGCGGCCGAGCCGATCCGCCGCACGTCCCCGAAGTGCGCCAGGATGGCCGCGAGCGCGCGCAGCTGGAAGTCGCGGCGCGCCCCGGCGTAGCCGAAGCCGCTGGCCAGCAGCCGGCCGGACCGGCCCAGCACCGGGCCGTGGAGGCGGACCGGCTCGCCCGAGGTCCCGGTGACGGCGTCGTCCACGGTGGAGAACGCGCCCTGGCCCGCGGCCGCGTACCAGCTGCGGCCCAGGGCGGGGGCGACGACGGCACCGGCCAGCCAGCGCACCCCCTCGTCCCCGTCCTCACCCGGGCCCTCGACGGCCACCGAGGTGCAGAACTGCGGGATCGCGCGGATGAAGTTCGTGGTCCCGTCCAGCGGGTCGATGGACCACCGGTATCCCGAGGGGGTGGCCGGTTCGGTGTGCCCGTACTCCTCCCCCGAGATCGCGTCGTTCGGGCGGTAGGCGGTGATGACCTCGCGGACGGCCTGTTCGGCCCGGCGGTCGTAGTCGGTGACCCAGTCCGAACCGGAGCTCTTGGTGTCCGCGCCCAGGTCCTGGCGCGTGGCCGGCGTCGGGCTCAGGGGCCGCTCTGCCAGTACGGCCGCTCCCGCCCGGGCCGCGGCCCGGGCCACGGCCAGCAGTCCGCGGCTCATCGCTGCTCCTCGTTGTCGGTCATGGTGTCCTCTCCATCGGTGTCGGGGTCCTCGTGGGCGCCGGGGTCCCGCACGGCCGCCGGTCCCTCGGCCAGCAGCCGGACGAAGCCGGCCTCGTCCAGGACCGGCACCTTCAGGGACTCGGCCTTGTCCAGCTTGGAGCCGGCGTTCTCACCGGCCACGAGGAAGTCGGTCTTCTTGGACACCGAACCGGAGGCCTTGCCACCGCGGACGATGATGGCCTCCTTGGCGGAGTCACGGCTGAATTCCTCCAGCGACCCGGTGACCACCACGGTCAGGCCCTCCAGCGTGCGCGGGGTGTCCTCGTCCTGTTCGTCCTCCATCACGACGCCGGCATCGTGCCAGCGCTCGACGATTCCCGCATGCCAGTCCTCGCCGAACCACTCGATGACGGCCTCGGCGATGATGGGGCCGACCCCGTCGACGTCGGCCAGGCGCTGCTGGGCGGCGGCGCGGGCCTCCTCGGGGCTCAGTCCCTCGGGAACCGTGGTGGCCAGGTCCGCCAGCGCCCGCAGGGAGCCGAAGGCGGTGGCCAGGGACCGGGCCGCCGTGGGGCCGACGTGCCGGATGGACAGGGCCACCAGGACGCGCCAGAGCGGCTGGGCCTTGGCCTTCTCGAGCTCGTCGAAGAGCTTGAGGGTGTTCGCGGTGGGTTCCGAGGGTTTCCTGGCGGTGCCCTGGGTCCAGAAGTAGGGTTTCAGCTCCCACTGGCCGGAGGGGACCATCCTGCCGTCCACGCGCTGGCGCTTCTCCCGCCAGACCCGCACCTCGCCCAGCCGGCGGCGCAGTTCGTCCCGGAGGTCGTCGTCGTGGGGGTGGACCAGGTCGAAGAGCTGGGCGTCGGAGGTGAGGACGCCGGGTCCCTCGGGACGGACACGGCCCCCGTTCTCGGCGGGGTCCGGGCCGGGACCGTTGGTCAGCCAGAGCGCGGCCTCCTCGCCCAGGGCCTCGATGTCGAAGGCACCGCGGGAGGCGGCGTGCTCGATGCGTCCGGTGAGCTGGGCGGGGCAGGTGCGCGCGTTGGGGCAGCGCAGGTCCACGTCGCCCTCCTTGGCCGGGGCCAGGGTGGTGCCGCACGACGGGCACTCGGTGGGCATCACGAACTCGCGCAGTCCGGCCTCCGGGCCGGTGCCGAGCTCCTTGCCCTCGCGCAGGGGCAGGACGGGCCCGACGATCTCCGGGATGACGTCCCCGGCCTTGCGCAGCACCACCGTGTCCCCGATGAGCACGTTCTTGGCCCTCACCACGTCCTGGTTGTGCAGGGTGGCCATGGACACGGTGGATCCGGCGACGACCACCGGCTCCATCAGCGCGTAGGGGGTGACACGGCCGGTGCGGCCCACGTTGACCCGGATGTCCAGCAACCGGGTGTGGACCTCCTCCGGGGGGTACTTGTAGGCGGCGGCCCAGCGCGGCACGCGTGAGGTGTGGCCCAGGGCCCGCTGCAGGGCGAAGGAGTCCACCTTGATGACGATCCCGTCGATCTCGTGGACCAGGTCGTGGCGCTTCTGGCCGTGTTCCTCGATGAAGGCCAGGATCCCGCCGTCGGGACTCCCGTCCTCACCGTCCAGTCCCTCCACGATCCGCGTGTAGGGACTGGTGGGCAGGCCCCAGCCGGCGAGCAGCTCGTAGGTGGCGTGCTGGGAGCCGGCCTCCAGGCCGGAGTGGGCGCCGATGCCGTGGACGAACATGCTCAGCGGACGCTTGGCGGTCTCCGCGGGGTCCTTCTGGCGCAGGGACCCGGCCGCGGAGTTGCGCGGGTTGGCGAACGGGGCCAGGCCTGCCTCGGCCCGCTGCTGGTTGAAGGCCCGGAAGGCGGAGGTGGGCATGAAGATCTCCCCGCGCACCTCCATCTCGGCCGGCCAGCCAGACCCGGACAGCTGCTGCGGGATGTCCTTGATGGTCATCACGTTGTGGGTGACGTCCTCACCCGTGGTGCCGTCACCCCGGGTGGCGGCACGGACCAGCCGGCCGTCCCGGTAGAGCAGGTTCACGGCCAGGCCGTCGATCTTGACCTCGACGAGCCAGCGCGCAGTGGTGCCCGGGGCGATGGCCTCGATCGAGGCCGAGGTCTTCGCGTACCAGGACCGCAGCTCCTCGATGGAGAACAGGTCGTCGAGGGAGTACATCCGGGCCAGGTGGGTGACCGGGGCGAAGGCGGTGGACACCTCGCCGCCGACCTCCTGGGTCGGCGAGTCGTTGGAGACGATCTCGGGGTGCAGGGCCTCGAGGTCCTCGAGGCTGCGGTAGAGCGCGTCGTACTCGGCGTCCGAGACCAGTGGGGCGTCGTTCTGGTAGTACGCCACGCGGTGCCGGCGGACCTCGTCCACGAGGTGCTCGTACTTCTCCCGCAGGGCCTCCGTGGGGATGTCCCCGGCCTCGGGCTGGACGGAGGCGTCGACCTCGGGATCTCGGTCCATCTGCTGCGTGCTCACCGCTCCAGCCTAGGACGCCTCCCCGTCATCCGGGCACCGACGCGACGCGCGCCCCGTCCGAGACCAGCGAGGACCGAGAGCTGACGCAGTCGATGACGTCCTCCACGGTCCACGCGGACGCGCTCCCGGACTCCCTGCCGGGCCGGTGAGCCGGGCGGTTCAGTCGCCCGGCCCAGGGGCCGCGGTGGCGGTCCCGAGCACCTGGCCGTCCGCGTCCAGGGCCTCCACCATCAGGTACGGCTCCCCACCGGTGACCGGGATCGCGGTCTCGAAGCCGTCCCTGCCGACCGTGGCCCGTTCGATGGCACCTGCCCGGTCCTCACCGGCCAGCAGCCTCCACCGGGCCACCTCGGTGGCCCCGTTCCAGGAGGCATAGGCCACGCGCCCGCCGTCGTCCCGGCGGACGACCACGTCCGGACCGGACGCCGGCCGGCCCTCCCAGGCGAACGCGTAGGCACGGTAGCTGCCACCACCGCCCTCGTACCCCTCGCCGTAGCACTCGTCCCCGTGGCAGACGTCGTAGATGAGCTCACCGTCCGGGGTGTACTCGGAATACGACGGCCGGGCTCCCCAGCCGATGTGCATGTTGCCGTTGGGCAGCTGCTGGGCGTTGGCCATGCTGCTGGCCTTCCGTTCGGCGGGCGGCAGGTACTCGGTGACCACCTCGGCCGTCATCGCCTCCTCGTCCAGGGCCAGGCGCAGCCCGCGGGAGGAGGCGTCGCCCTCGTGACCACCCGCGTGGTTGTCCAGCAGTGTCAGGGTGCCGTCCGGGGCGCGCCGGGCGTCGTGCTGCCAGGCGAAGGAGGCGCCCTCGCCCATCCGGAAGTCGCTCGCGGAGCCGCCCAGGGTCCAGTCCACCGCCCCGGTGCCGCGCTCGATCCGGTAGACGGCGCTGGTATGCCGGGCGGAGACCAGCAGCGCACCGTCCCGGTCCTCGGCGATCGAGTTGATGTGGAAGTAGTCGAAGGGCTCGTCCCGGGTGCCGAGCCGCGGGGCCTGGGTCCCCTCCTCCGCGGCCTCCTCGGCGACCTCCGCCTGCTCCCGCCCGAAGTCCAGCACGGTCTCGGCCAGGGACACGTGGTCCAGTGCGCTCCACTCGAACCGGACCTCGCCGGTGGCGATGTCGACCTCCTGGATCACGGCGTCCTCGACGTACCCGTGACGAGGTCCGCCCACCTCGCCCAGGTCCGCCGGGGTGACCACGTAGGCGCCGATGAGCATGGTGCCCTCGGAGGTGATGGTCGAGTCGTGGAAGTCGGCCTGACCGGGTCCCAGCGAACCGCCCGTCGTCACCCGGGCGATCTCCTCGTAGGAGCCGTCGAGGACGAGGACCTCCCCGTCACCCCGGCCCTGCTCACTGGTGCCCCGGTAGACCGTGAGGACGGGTTCGCCGCGATACGCCTGGACGCGCAGGTCGAAGTACTCGTCATCCTCGACGTCCTCGCGGGAGGGACTCATCCAGACGAGTTCACCGCGGGCGTCGAGGATGACGGCACCGTCCGAGGGCGTCT
>NZ_DAOMPX010000002.1:30956-42664 GCF_035445025.1 Citricoccus sp.
GGCGAACCAGCCCCGGCGGACCGATCCGCGCCGCACGACCGACCTGTCCCGCACCCCTCTGTGTCTACCGGAGGTCCCGGGCCCGGACCAAGGTCCGGCGGGCGCTGCGATCTCAGTCCTCCTCGGCCCCGTGCGCCTGGTCCAGCAGCGGCAGGTCGTCCGCGGTGACCAGATGCGAGGTCACGGCGTGTTCGACCAGGCGGGTGCGCCGGTTGGTGGCCAGCCGGCCCCCTCCCCCGCGCAGGCCGGCCACACCCACCCGGTCGAGCTTGTCGCAGACGTTGTCCAGCTTCCGGTTGAACCGGGTGAGCGGCCAGCCCAGTCGCTGGGCGGCGCTGGCGGAGGAGGGGACGGTGGAGAACCCGGTCCCCCCGCGCCGCAGGATCGGTTCGGCCAGCGCCACGATGACGGCCTTCTGCGACGGGGTGAAGAGCACCGGGCCGATGGTCGTCTCCCCCACCCCCTCGGTCCCGTTCGACTGGTGCAGGAAGGACGGGTTCTTCAGGTGGACGGAGAACTCGTAGGTGGTCGGGCCCGCCGTGAAGACCACGTTGAGCTGGCCGAACACCAGCGGTATGCGCGAACCCGGCGAGACCCAGGCCTGCATGCCGCCGGACGCGTCGGCCACGGTGGCGGAGATCATCGACCCCACGTTGGTCAGCCACCACAGCCCGTCGATCTGCCGGATCTCCATGAACCGGCGGTGCAGGTAGGGGTTGTCGTCGATCTCCAGGTCTCCCTCACGACCGATCGTGAACACCGCGTGCGGTGAGACCTCGTACCATTCCCCGACGAAGCAGACCGTCAGCTCGTCGGCCCCCGTGCCGCTCCGCGGCGGTTGCCGCTGTCCCGGCCGATCCGGCCGTCCTGCGCCGTCCTGTGCGACGCTCCCGTCAGCATCCATCGTCGGTTCCCCCTCCATGATGTCCCCCGTCCTGTGTCCTGCCGTCGTGGTGCCCGTCCGGGGCACCGCGGTCACTCCACGCACCCCACCGCCGGATCCGACTGCTTGCCGTTGGCGCGCACCACCACGACCTCGATGCAGGTGCGGTCCTGCTCCAGGACCGGTGTGGTGGCGGAGGCCTTCTCGGCGGTGGTGATCCTGCCCTTGCCGGTGGCGGTGGTGGTCCGCCAGAGGTACTCGTCACCCTGCGCCGGCTCCGGGTTCGTCCAGGTGAACACCGCGTCCTGCCCCTGACGGGTACCGGACACCTCCTCAGCCGCACGCACCGGTCGCTCCGGTTCCGGCAGCGGCAGGGCCGGGGACTCGGAGATCAGCGTGGGCGCGGTGTCCGGGGCGGGACGGGCCGAGAGGCTGCCGGCCAGCCACACGGCCGCGGCCACCCCGAGGACCAGCACCACGAGCGAGGCGATGATCCCCGTCCTGTTCTCGGTCGCCCACGCCATGGCCGGGGACGCACCGGACCTCTCCTCGACGCGGTGCGCGGTGGTGCCGTCGGGTTCCCACTCCCCGCCGGCCTGGGGATAGCGGCGCGACGGCGCCCGGGCCCCGGCCAGGCCGCCGCCGATCCGCCCGCCCATGATCGTAGGATCGTCCTCCGCGGACGTGCCGGCCGGCGTCGAGCCCGGGTGGCCCCGGGTGCCGCGGCCGGGCCGGATGACGGTGGCGTCGTCGACGTCGTCCTCGGCGGGGCGCCCCGGTGCGGCGGCCGGGGGCATCGGCGGGAAGAGCCGTGAGGTGTCCGTGGCGCCGCGGTCCGGGTCGATCGAGACGACCTGGCGCACCCGGGTGGCCTCGCCGCCCTCCTCGACCGCGTCGTCCTCGGCCTCCAGGGACCCGGACTCGTCCATCACCTCGAAGGGGGTGACGGACAGTCCCAGCTCGGACTGGACCCGTTGCAGGGCCAGCGCCAGGGCGTGGGCGGAGGGGAAGCGCGAGGCCGGGTTCTTGGCCATCGCGGTGGCCAGCACCAGTTCCAGGGAGGCGGGCAGGTCCGCACGGTTCAGGGGCGGCAGGGGCGCCCTGCCGATCCGGGAGACCAGCTCCCGCTGCGAGTTGTCCGCACCGGGCCGCACGAACGGGGACCGGCCGGCGAGCAGCGTGTAGAGGGTGGCTCCGAGGGACCACACGTCCATGGCTACCCCGTCCGGGGACCCGCCGGTGAAGGCCTCCGGCGCGGACCAGGGGATGGACATGCCGGCCTCCTCGTCCAGCATGTCCGTGGTGCCGGAGATGCCGAAGTCGGTCAGGGCGGGCCGGTTGTAGTCCGTGGTCAGGATGTTGGCCGGCTTGATGTCCCGGTGCACGATCCCGGCCCGGTGCGCCGTCTCCACGGCCGAGGACACCTGGACGCCGAGGGCCAGGACCTCGTCCACGCCCAGCCGCGAACGCCGGTAGCGGATGTCCAGCGAGGGCCGGGAGCAGTACTCCATGGCCAGGTAGGAGTGGCCGTCCTCGGTGACGTCCGCCTCGTAGATCGTGACGATGTACGGGTGTGAGGACAACTGGGCCATGAGGTTGGCCTCGGACTCGAACGACTGGCGGGCGCGCTCGGTCCGCAACCCGGCGAGCAGCACCTTGACGGCCACCTTGCGCCGGGGCCGGTCCTGTTCGTACAGGTAGACGTCCGAGAACCCGCCGGATCCGAGCAGGCTGAGGTACCGGTACCCGGCGATCTGCGGAGGCGGCGCCGGGGGACGCTTCGAGCTCACGGGATCGCCTCGAACCGCAGGGAGACGCCGTCACCGAGGTCCGCGATGTCCCCGTCCAGGACCATGACGGCCTCGCCCTGGCCCAGCCGGCGGGGGGCGGCGCCCTCGCGGATCAGCACGGTGCCGTTGGTGGCCTTGAGGTCTCGCAGCTGCACGTGCCAGCCCTCGAGGACCACCTCGCAGTGGGAGCGGGAGATGTCCCCGTGGGGACTGCGGACCTGGATCATCCGCGGCATGGTGCCCGATCCCACGCGGTGGGCCTGCGGCTGGCGGCCGATGACCACCGGCCGGTCCAGCTCCAGCACCTCGCCCGTGGACATCCGGATCCGGCCCAGGGGCGGACGGCGGACCTGCCGGGCCTCTCCCCCCAGCGACTGCCCGCAACGCGCACAGGTGCTGGACGTGGGTGGGTTGGCGTGCCCGGTGGAGCACTGCCGCGCCAGGACCATGGGTCCGGTGGCCGGGGACGCCGGGGCCTCGGGGACGGCCGGGTCCACGGTCTCGACGCCGGCCAGGTCCAGGTCCGACCTCATGACGGTCTCGCCGTCGTGGTCCGGATCCGCGGGCACGGCCGTCGGGGTCCCCGGTGCGGGCCCGGACGGTGGCGCGGGAGTCCGGTCGGCGGGTGCCGGACCGGCCGCGGCCAGCGCGGCCGCCGACGGGGACAGCACGGTGTCGGCATCGACATCGTCCTCGGGATGCGCCCCCAGAGCGCCCGCCCGGCCCGGTTCGGCGGGGACGGCCGGCACGGGGGATCCCCCGTCCGGCCGGCCCTCATCCGGCCGTCCCGCGCCCGGTTGACCCGGGGCGGGGACGGCGCTTCGGGCCGCGGCGAGCCACGGGACCGAGTCGATAAGCTCCTGGGATTCGGGCGCCCGGGAGGCCGGCCGGACCGGTGCGGACGCTGCGGACGCGGGAGCCGGGTCGGCGACCGTGCCGCGCTCGACGTCCTCCCCGGGGCCGGCCTCGGACGGGGCCTCGACGTCGGTCTCCTCGCGTGACGCCGTCCCGTCCTCGGCCGGCTGGACCAGGGTGGTCCGGCCGGAGGATTCCGGTGCGTCGGAGGCGGAGGGGGATGACAGGTACTCGGCGGTGTCCGGGGCGATGGTCATGTCGATGTCGGACTCCCCGGCCGGCTGATCGCCCATCGCGGGCGCCGCGTGACCCGCGCCGTCCTCGGCGTCCGCGCAGCCCTCGCCATCATCGGTGTGGCCGGTCACCGCGCCGTCCCCCACGTCGGCGGACTCCGCGGGCGGGACGGGGTCCGCTGCCCGCCCCGGTTCCGACGGGGCGGCCGGGCCGGTCGGAGGGGCCGCCGGCGTCGGGGCCGCGACCGGCGCGAGGTGGTGGGCCGTCCGGGCCTCCGGACAGGACTCGGGGTCCCCGGACGCGGCGGACACCAGGTCGGCCTGGAGGGCCGCCAGCCGCACGGCGCCGGCCTCCAGCGGAAGGTCCTCCGCATCGGGCAGGGCGTCGTCCACGAGCAGTTCGAAGGAACGGACCCCGGGGACGATCCGCTCGGCCCAGGTCGAGACCCCGGTCCCGCTCAACCGGGTCTCGACGTCGTCCAGTCCGGTCATCCGCAGGTGGACGTCCCCGCGCAGGATGGCGTGCACGTCCTGGCCCGCATAGGAGACGATGGCGAACGCGGGCATCCCCGTCAGGTCCAGGCGGCCGGAGAGGACGGTGGCGAGCAGGTGCTCCACCCCCGGGGTCCCGGCCAGCAGGTCCCAGAGGACGGCGGCGGTCTCCTCGCTGGCGTCCGCGGGCAGGGCCACCAGGGACCGGCCCCGGACCAGCCCGAGCCACGGCCCGGCGCTGTAGCGGACCATCGCTGTCGGCGTCATGGTCGTTCCCCTCCCCCGTCGCCCGGACCGGTGCCGCCCGTCGCGGCGTCCGAGGTGCCGACGCCGGCATCACCCGGGACGCCGCCGACCAGCGTTCCGGTCTCGCCGGACCCGAACCGGGGCCGGGTGGTCTGCTGCTCCTCGGAGTGGAGGGCCCGGGGCGAGGTGATGCTGCGGTTCTCCTCGGCCTCGGTGTCCTCCACGTCGACCACGATGACCGTGATGTTGTCCCGGCCGCCGCCGCGCAGGGCACTGCGGATCAGCGCGTCCACCGCGTCCTGCGGCGCGTGGTGGGCAGTGAGCTCCCGCAGGATCTCGTCGTCGTCCACCTCGGAGGTCAGCCCGTCCGAGCAGATCATCAGCCGGTCCCCGTCATGGACCGGGAGCATCCAGAAGTCCGCCTCCGACGCCTCACCGGTGCCCAGGGCCCGGGTGATCACGTGCCGGCGGGGATGGTGCCGGGCCTCCTCGCTGCTCAGGTAACCCGCGTCCACCATCTCCTGGACCTCGGAGTGGTCCACGCTGACCTGGCCGAACCGCCCCTCGGACACCCGGTAGACGCGGGAGTCACCCACGTTGAACACCATCCAGTACAGCCCCTGCCGCTCCCGCACGATCGCGGCCCCCGCCAGGGTGGTCCCCGCCCGCGAGTCCGCCACCCTGCGGATGGCGTCATCCGAGGCGACCATCAGGTGCTGCAGTTGCTCGGCCGTGAGGTCGTCCCGGACCTGCTTGACCCCCGAGGCGAGGGTCTCCACGCAGATCCTGCTGGCCACCTCGCCGGCCTCGTGTCCGCCCATGCCATCCGCCACGGCGAACAGGTTCCCGGTGACCACCAGGGAGTCCTCGTTCAGGTGCCGGCGCAGTCCACGATGGGTGCCGAACCCGTAGTTCAGGCGGAAGGGTCTCTGGGGCGCGTCGATGGCAGTCTCCAGGGTCATGCAGCGGACACCGTGAAGGAGCGGTCGCCGAAGTGGACGGTGGTCCCCACCGGGGCCAGGACGGGCTGGCCCGGTTCCAGCCGCCGGCGCTGCCCGCCACGCGGGGTGATGCCGGAGCCGTTGGTGGAGTTGCGGTCGGTCACCCAGACGCCGGCGGAGTCCACCGACAGGTGCAGGTGCGTCTTGGACACGGACCGCCCCATGTCCGCGAACGGGATGAGCAGGTCCACGGTCTCGCCGGCGGCCGCGGCCGGGTTGCGTCCCACCAGGGCGGATGCGGAGAGCTCATGGGCCTGGCCGTCGTCGAAGCGCAGCCTCACCGCGGCGGGTCCGGCGGGCCGGCTGCGCAGCTGGGTGGAACCCAGCTCCTCGTCCGGGTCCGCGGACGATCCGGCCCCACCCACGAGGATGACCCGGTCCTCCCGGTACCCCGAGGAGTGGCCGGAGCCGGCGGGCACGGGCATCCGCGGGGCGGCGGTCGGTGCCGCGGCGGGGCGCCCGGCCGTCGCGTGGGCGGGTTCCGGCCGGACGGTCCCGGGCTCGGGGGCCGACGTCGGCGCCGGCGGCGTGGCCGTTGACGGCAGGACGGGCCGGTCGTCCGGGGACGACGGGCCGGACGGGTCCTGGGACGGACTCCGCCCGCCCCCCGGGACGGTGGTGATGGGCCCGGCCGCGGTGAACGCGGGCCAGCGGGTCAGGGCCGGGGTGCTCACCCCGGTCTCGGGGTGGCCGGGGTCTCCGGGGCTCAGGGCGCCGGGAGCGAACGTGGACGGTCCGAACAGTCCGCCGGTGGTCAGCGGGTTGCGTCCCGTGTGCACGTCCAGCACGAGGGTGCGCGCCACCTTGTCGTGCCAGCCCTGGCGCTGGTGGTTGGTGTCCCAGGTGTTCGACAGCAGCATGAGCACCGGCCCGACGACCGGCACCAGCCCGCTGACCCCGATCAGCACGGAGCGCAGGAAGATCGGCCCCCAGCCGGCGGGCGTGCCCTCCTCGGAGGTGATGCGCAGCCCGAGGAGCAGGTGACCCGGCGTCTTGCCGGCCGAGGCCTGCCAGCCCCACAGCCAGACCGCATAGGCCAGGGACAGCACGCCGGCGATGAGCATGCCCAGCCAGAGGGTGACCAGCGCGTCCTGCCGGGCGCTGCCGGCCCCGGCCAGGACCGCGGGGACGGTGACCGCGTAGACCACGCCCACGGCCACCGCGGGGATGATCTGGTCGATCAGCCAGGCCGCCAGCCGTTTTCCGGCCGGTGCGTTGACCAGGTTGAGGGTTCTCTGCACGGTTCCTATTCCTTGCTCGCTTGGTCGTCCACTGTACGGACTGCTCGGGTGCCACCGCCACGCCGGGCCGGGCGTGACCGCGGTTCGGCCGCGCGCTCCTCCGCCCGGCGCCCGGAGGCCGCCGCACGGCGGGCCAGGCGCTGCTGGCGCCGCAGCTGGTGCCGCTGCCGGCGCCGGGCGCGGGCCTCGAGCACGAGGGACCGCGGGGAGAACCTCGCCCGCAGCCGTCGCCAGCCGCCCACCGAGCCACGGATGCCGGCGATGTTCTCGTCCACCCGCTCCCAGTACTCGGCCACCTGGGCCTCGGTCGGCTCCCCGGGGCCGAAGACGGCGTGGTCGGCGCGGCGGGCCAGCAGGGTGGTGCCGGCCGCCGTCGTCGGGAAGGCGGCGCCCAGTGCGGCGGCGTGCTCGCGCCGGGTGCCGGTGCGCTGCGGCTCCGAGCCCAGGTCCGCGGCCAGGCTCAGCACCTCGGACCAGCCGCCGGAGACCTGCCCGGCCGGGCTGTCCGCGCGACGGCGCCGCGTGCGCCGCCGTCCCTTGAGCAGCGCGATGACCAGCAGCGGGATCATCAGGACGAGGACGGGGATCATCGAGTACACGACGATCATCACCACGGCTCCCCACCGGTCCCACCAGGAGCGCTCCTCCTGCTCGGCGTCCTGCGGCTCCGGCGCGGTGTCCGGCGGGAGGTCGGCCTGTTCCTGCGGCGGGGGCGGGGGCTGCAGCACCTGCGGCTTCGGCGTGGACTGCGGCTGCTGCTGCGGCGGGGTCGGGACGTTGTCCTTGTCCGGGGTGGGGTCCATGGCCACCCAGCCGATGTCCTCGAAGTTGACCTCCACCCAGGCGTGGACGTCCTTGCCCTTGATCTGGACCGGCCCGCCGCCCTCGGGGTGGTTCTCCGGGTAGAAGCCCATGACCACGCGGGCCGGGATGTCCAGGGAACGGGCCATCAGGGCCATCGCCACGGCGTACTGCTCGTCGTCGCCGATCCACTGCTCCGCGTCCAGCAACCGGGTGATGCGCCCGGCGTAGTGCCCGGACAGCGAGGTCACCTCGCCCTCGCGTCCGTTGGAGAACGCCCCGGACTCGTGCAGGGTGGACGCCAGCCCGCCGGCGATGCCGAACGCGGAGTCCTGCCGGCCGGTCAGCTCGGCCGCCTTCTCGGGGACCACCTGCGGCACCCCGGCCAGTTCCGGCATGACCACCGTGGCGAAGTCCCGGTCCTCGAGCTCCTCCGGGTCGACCCGTACCGGGTAGACGACCTCGGCGGTATAGGAGTCCCCGGACTGCAGCGGGATGGCGGACAGGGCGGTCTCGTTGGCGTCGTTGTAGTACAGGGACCGGGACAGCTCGCCGGCCCGCGGCCCGGACAGGGCCACCCCGGTCAGCTTCCCGCCCCCGGGCAGCCAGACGCCGTCGTAGGCCCCGATGGTGATCTCCAGGGACCCGTTCTGGCGGTTCGGCAGGTCCGGGGACTCTGCAGCGGAGAGGCGGGAGGCGTCACCGACCGGCGAGAAGTGCCCACTGGCCTGGGGGTTCACCGTGTAGACCATGCCGTCGTAGGCGTCCAGGGCGGCCAGCCGGACCCGCTGGCCCTCGGGGAGGCCGTCCACCGTGAACAGGACCTCCTCGTGCTGGTCCTTGACGTACTGCCGGAACTTCATCAGCGGGCTCGGGTAGTCGAACAGCTCGATCGGGGGCTCGACCACGTCCCGGAGCACCTTGCGGTCCTGGTCCTGCAGCAGCAGCGGCGAGGCCGCGGCGGTCAGCAGTCCGGCCACCGCCAACACCCCGGCCCCCAGGCCGACCCGTCGCCAGACCAGCCGGCGCGCGGTGGCCGGATGGGTCAGCGTGGTGGTGTCGGCGGACGTCCGGGTCCCGTGCACCCGCATCCGGTGCCGGCGCCAGGCCAGCCAGACGACGGCGGCCATCACCAGCACCATGCCCCGCAGCAGGGCCATGGGGGCGTCCTTGGTGCCGAACAGGATGCCGACGACGGTCATCGCCAGCACCGGGATGAGCGTCCAGTACGGCACCCGCACGCGCCAGGCCAGCAGGCCGGCCACCACGGCGGTCAGCAGCCCGGACAGGTACGGGGCCACCAGCATGCCGCCGTGCACGCCCACCGGTGCCGCGACGGTCAGGATGTCCTTCCACGTGGTCACCGGCGCCGTGAGCAGCACCCCGGGGGCGTCCGCACCCGGCAGGACACCCGCGGCCGGGTCGGCCGGGGTGGCCAGGACGAGGCCGGCGGCCAGGTAGACCGCGATCACCACGCCGGAGGTCAGCCAGGGGCCCCATCGCCGGGAGGAGCTCGCCAGGGCGACGGCCAGGCCCAGGACGATTCCCCCGAAGCCGGCCGTCAGGTACCGGGGGTCCCCGGCGAAGGTGTCGTGGAAGCCGAGCATCCCCAGGCCCAGCAGCACGGTCAGCACGGCGGCGTCGGCGCCCACCTGGGCCCGGGGGTGGCGCAGGCCCCTCTCCCGGAGCCCCGTCCGGGCCCCCGCCATCACGCCGCCGCCTTCCGCAGGGCCAGGCCCAGGTCCTGGAGGTCCCCGATGGAGACCACCGTCAGGTCCCCGATGCTCGCCCGCCCGGTCTCCAGCCCGTGGGCGCACCGGATGGCGAAGGCGCGGACCCCGGGCGGCGCCACGTTGGCGGCCCGGCGCAGCTCACCGGGGCTGGGCTGGCTGCCGGTGACCAGGAAGAACACCGAGGCGTTGGGCACGTGGTCCGCGGTCTCGCGGGCCACGTCCAGGCTGGTCCCGCGCAGCGGCCTGCCCTCGATCCGCGTCATGTCATCGAGCATGTTGCGGCCGGTCTCGGTGTGGATCGGCCCGGCGTGGGTGCGGATGGAGATGTTGCGCTGCTCCTTGAAGGCCTCCAGTCCGATCGAGGCGGCCACGGAGACGGCCAGCTCGAAGTCGTTCTCGGTGGCGTACTCGGCGGTGTTGGTGGACAGGGCGATGGCCAGGTGGGCGCGCCGGGTCTCCTCGAATTGGCGGACCATGAGCGTGTTGGTGCGGGCCACCGTCTTCCAGTGGATGTGGCGGCGGTCGTCACCGGGCACGTAGTCGCGCAGGGCGTGGAAGGAGACGTCCGCGCTGGAGAGGTCCTTCGTGGGCAGTCCCTCCAGGTCCCGGATGAACCCGGCCGAGGACCCCTGCAGGGCCACGGTGCGCGGGTGGACGTACAGGTCCTGCGGCTCGGTCCACCTCAGCTGGCGGCGCAGCAGGCCCAGCGGGTCCTGGCGCACCGAGCGCACCGGCCCGACGACGATCACCGCGCGGCGGTGCGTGGGGATGGTGAACAGGTCCTCGTGCACGGCGCCCGGGCGCATCCGGGGCAACGGGAACACGGCGGTGGCCCGCCCCACGGGCAGCTCCATCGCCACGGGGAGCAGGGCGCGGTCCGCGGTGTTGGTCACCTCGATCGCCCCGACCGCCCGGTCCCCGACGGCCACCCGCGAGCGTGCCAGGTCCAGGTCCACCCGGTAGGAGGAGCGGCCGAGGATGAAGCCGATGGCCAGCAGCAGCAGCAGGACGCCGACCAGTCCGGCGATGAGCGCCTCCGCCCAGCCCAGCGTCGTTCCGACCGTCCAGGCGGTCACCGTCACGGCCAGCACGATCCACCCCAGCGGGGAGACCACCTCGACCACCGGGCGGGCCGATCGCGCCCACCAGCCGGCGGCGGACTCGAGCACCGGCCCCGTGGTGATGGCGGCCGACTCTCCCAGCCGCCTCCACCGCTCCCTCAGGACGCCGGCCACCCCGGCCCCTCGTGGACGGGGCTGCCGTTGCGGGGCGCTCCGTTCCGGGGCCCTCCGTGCCGTCGGCACCTCAGGCCCCGGCGGCGGTGGAACCGCTCCGCGCCGCGGGGTCCCCGGACGTTCCGGCGCCGGCCGACGCCGCGGCGCCCACCCGGACCGGTGCCTCGGCGCGGTGTTGCGGGGCATCCACCTGGGCCAGGACGCGGGTGAGCACGGCCGGCGCGGTGGCCCCGGCGAACTCGGCCTCCGGATCCAGCACCAACCGGTGGGTCCACACGTGCGGGGCCAGGTCCTTGACGTCGTCCGGCAGCACGTAGTTACGTCCCCGGGAGGCCGCACGCACCTTGGCCGCGCGGACCATGGCCATGGCGCCGCGGACCGAGACGCCCAGCCGGGTCTCGTCCGCGTCGCGGGTCTCCTCGGCCAGCTCGGCGATGTAGTTCAGCACGGCCCCGTCCACGTGGACGGTGGTGGCCAGCTCGGCCATGTCCCGGATGGCCTGGGTGGTGATGATCGGGCTCAGGGCACCGGAGCGGTCCTTCGTGGCGGCACCGGAGAGCAGCTCGACGGTGGAGCTGCGGTCGGGGTAGCCGATCGAAGTCTTGATGAGGAAGCGGTCCAGCTGGGCCTCGGGCAGCCTGTACGTGCCAGCCTGCTCGATCGGGTTCTGGGTCGCGATCACCATGAAGGGGCGCTCGTTCGCGTAGGTGACGCCGTCCACCGTCACCCTGGCCTCCTCCATCACCTCCAGCAGCGCGGACTGGGTCTTCGGCGAGGCCCGGTTGATCTCGTCGGCCAGCACGATGTTGGCGAAGATCGGTCCCCGGTGGAACTCGAACTCCTGGGTCCTCTGGTCGTAGATCGTCACGCCGGTGACGTCCGAGGGCAGCAGGTCCGGGGTGAACTGGATGCGCGAGTGGGTGCCCTTCACCGTGGCGGCCAGCGACCGCGCGAGCATGGTCTTGCCGGTGCCGGGCGCGTCCTCCAGCAGGACGTGGCCGTCCGTCAGCATCGCCGTGAGCACCAGCGAGATGACGTCCTCCTTGCCCAGGATGGCCTGGCCGATGTTGTCCGAGATCTTCTCGAACGTGCCGGCGAACCACTCGGCCTGTTCAGTGGTCATGGTCATGGTGCGGTGTCCCCTTCGCTGGTGACGCTGGTGCAGGTGCTGGTGCTGGTGCTGGTGCTGGTGCTGGTG
>NZ_DAOMPX010000002.1:42764-69873 GCF_035445025.1 Citricoccus sp.
GGTGCTGGTGCTGGTGCTGGTGCTGGTGCTGGTGGTCAGTGTGCTGGCGCAGGGCCGGGTCTCAGTATCCCGGCCACGGCCTGATGGGCGTGGTCTTGACCCCGTTGCCGTCGAACACGGCCCAGACCTGGTCGAAGTACGCGTTGCCGGCCCAGCAGTTCAGGTCCCCGGCCCCGCGCCCGTCGGCCCCCACCGAGATCGCGTAGGAGTTGCCCGAACCGATCGTGCGTCCGGACCCGGCCTCTCCCCCGGAGGCCCAGCACTTGGCGGTGTGGGTGCCCGGGGGGAAGTCCTGAACGGAGACCCGCAGCTTGTGGCAGTTGATGTTGCAGCCGCTCTCACTGACGGGTGCCCCGCGCTGGGTGACCCCGCTCGGCTTGGCCGGTGGTGGCGGGGGCGGCGGTGCCTTGTCCGAGGTGGCCTTGCCGGACCACTGCCTGGACTGCTGGGCCGAGGTCTCCAGCGTGGTCTGGACCCGCACCACCACCGTCGAGGTGGTGCTGTACCCGACCCTGGCCGTGTGGGACCCGGCCGTCGCGTCGACCTGCCGGCCGTCCACCGTGACCGTCATGGTCAGGCCCCGGCCGTTCTCGTAGTCGCGGACGTTCGGGTTCCAGGAGTGGACCACCTTCTTCTCACCGCCGGAGGACCTCACGTTCGCGGCGTCCCGGATGGGGCCGTACGCGCTGGTCTGGTTGGAGGCGCCCGAGGGGTCTCCGGCGCCGGCGGCGTTGAGCGCCCGCACGGAGACCGTCACGTTGGTGCCGTTGGAACCGACGTTGATGGTGCTCCCGGGCCCTGCGATCCCCTGCCAGCCGCCGCCGTTCACCTGGTACTGGTACCCGGTGACCGGTGAGCCGTTGGTCGAGCCCGGGGTGAAGTCCACCGTGATCTGGTGGTCCTTCCCGGTGGCGGCGATCCTCGGGGTGGAGGGGGCCTTCGGCCGTCCATAGGGGGTGACCGCCGTGGACCGGGCCGAGGGCTCGGAGTCACCGACCCGGTTCTGCGCGACCACCGCGAACGAGTACGAGGACGTGGTCTTCAGGCCGGTCACCTGCTGGGAGGTCCCGGAGATGCCCGCGATGGTCCGCACCCTGGCCCCGCCCTCGTAGACGTGCAGGTCATAGGACGTGATCGTGGCGCCGTTGGCATCCGGGGCTCCCCAGGAGACGTCGATGACTCCCCCGTTCACGGCCGACTGGGCGCGCGCGGCCGAGGGCGCCAGGGGCTGCATCGGTGCCCCGGCCGGCGTGACGGACGAGGACCAGCCGGAGAACTCGGAGGGCCGGTCGGCGTCGTTCACCGCCTGGATCCGGAACTGGTACGCGGTGCCGTTGGTCAGCCCGTCCCACGTCGTGGAGGTGCCGGAGACGGACCGCTGGCTGACGCCGCCGGCCGGGGCCGGGGAGATCTCCACCGTGTACGAGGTGATGGGTGAGCCGCGGTTCACCGGTGCGGTCCAGGACAGGTCCACGGTGCGGTCGCCGTCGGTGCCCGTGGGCGGTGCCGGCTGTTCCGGCTCGACGTCCGGCCGGGCCGGCGCCGAGGCCACGGACGGATCGGACTCGCCGACGTCGTTCGTGGCGGTCACGGTGAACGTGTACTCCTGGTCGTTGGTCAGCCCGGTGAGGGTGCACGTGGTGGCCGGGCACTGCTGGTCCACCCCGGACGCGGAGACCGTGTACCCGGTGATGGCGGAACCGTTGTTGGCGGGGGCGTCCCAGGTCAGCACGACCTCTCCGTCCCCCACGGAATCCACGCGGGGCACCCCCGGTGCCTCCGGCGCGCCCTTGACGTTGAGGGTGATGGTGCCCTGGACCTCGCGGTCGGGGTCCTCCGTCAGGTCCCCGACCGTGTACTGGACGCGCATCTGGCCGACGAAGTCCTGCGCCGGGGTGACGACCACGTCCGACCCGGCGACCTCGACCTGTCCCTGCCCCTCCTGGGTGGTGGCCGCGCGCAGGGACAGCGGCCCCTCCCCCTCGAAGGGATTGACGTCGTTGGCCAGCACCGCCACGGTCTCGGCACGGCCCTGATGGGCGTCCGCGACGGTGTCCGGGTTGGCCACGGCGAGCTCGCGGTCGGAGGCGTTGACGCTGATCGTGACCCGGGCGGCCACGGGCTCGGACCTGCCGTCCGTGACAGACACCTGGGCGGTGCCCCGGGTCCCCTTCGGGGTGCGGTTGTCCGCCCGGACCGAGAGCACCGAGCCCTCCAGGCTCACGTCCACGCCCTCGATGTCCACGGCACCGAGCGCGAACTCCAGGTTCCCGGCGTCCTGCGGGTCCGGGTCGGCGGCGGCCTGGGACAGGTCCAGCCGGGCGGGTTCGGCGCCGGCGGCCACCTCCAGTGAGTTGGACTGCAGGGTGGGCGGGGTGTTGAACTCCTCCTCCGGCGGCGGGATCACCCGGATCGGCTGGGTCAGCACGGACTTCAGCCCGTCCGGGTCGTCAGGTCCCGAACCGTCCGTGACCTCGAAGCTGACGGAGGCGACGCCGGCGTAGTCCCGTGGCGCGCGGAAGACCAGTTCGGTGGCGGAACGGACCAGGTCGGCCTCCGACTGCGGCGAGGAGGTCACCTTCGCCTCCTCGGTAAGACGCGGGGCACGTCCGTCGCGCACCACCACGAGCTCGCCGACGTCGAGGCTCAGGTCCTCCCCGGCCGTCACCTCCAGCGGGGCGTCCGAGCGCAGCGCGGGGCGGGCCTCGCCCGAGCCCGGCACGATCACGAAGGCGTAGGAGGAGAGGGCGTCGGCGTCGGTGAGCCGGTAGGTGATGATCTGCGGGTTGGCCTCCACGGGGACCACCAGCTGGTCGTCCTCGGTCAGTCCCACGCCCTGCGGATCGTCCGGCAGGGCGACCGCGAGGTCGTCCGCTGTGCCGTCCGGGTCCTCGTCGTTGCCCAGGATGTCCACGGTGACCTCGTCCTGGTCCACGGTCTCCTGGAAGGAGACGCGGTCGTCCCGGGCGATCGGCGCCCGCAGCGGGGCCTCCGGGTCCGCCTCGACGGTGAGCGTGCCGGTGTCCGTGCCGCCGCGGCCGTCCGTGATGCCGTACCGCACGGTGACGAAACCGGCCTCGACCGGGGACGTCAGCAGGATGCGGCCGTCCACCAGGGCGGCGTCCGAGCCCTCGGTGGCCTCGAGCGTCTCGAGGAAGCGCAGCTCGTCGCCGTCGGCGTCCGTGTCATTGGCCAGCACGTCCACGGCCACCGGCCGGCCGGGCTGGACGCGGATCGAGTCGTTGACCGCCACCGGTGGGGTGTTCTCCTTGGCCACGGGGGCGATCCCGATCATGATCGTGCCCGTGGCCCGGGCCCCGAGCCGGTCCTCCACGACGTAGGTGAAGGCGTCCGTGCCGGCGGTGCCCTCGGCGGCGGTGTACTCGATCGAGTTCGCGGTCACCTTCGCGGTGCCCAGCGAGGGCGGGGTCTGGAGCTGCACCAGGGACACCGAGTCACCGTCCGGATCGATCCCGTCGAGCGGGATCGGGATGGCCACGGTGTTCCCGGCGAAGACGCGTCCCTCCACGCGTTCGGGCGTGGGCGGGGAGTTGCCCTCCAGGTCCACGGCGGTGACGTGGAAGGTGACCCGGGCGGAGGCCTCCTGGCCGTCCGGACCGGAGACCGTGTACACGGCGGAGACGGTCCCGGGTTCCTGGCCGGCTCGGAAACGGACCATGTTGTCCGCCACCGAGATCAGCCCGTCCGCCTCGTCCACGCCCTCGGCCAGGACCGGCTCCAGCGTGAGCTCGGCCCCGTTGGGGTGCACGTCGTTGTCCAGGACGGGCACGGTGACCACGTCACCGGCCCGCACGACGGCGGTGTCAGGGTTCGGCCGCGGTGGTTCCATCGACTCCGGGGCCGGGATGGGGATGACGGTGACCTCGCCCGTGGAGGCGGCGGTCCCGTTGGTCACGGTGTAGGAGAAGGTCAGCGGCTCGGCCAGGCCCCGCTGGTCGGTCACGCGCAGCACGGCGTTGCGCTCGATCGAGACCCCGATCGGCGCGTCCTGGGGCACGTCGACCTGCTGGACCACCAGCACCCCGCCCTCGGGGTCGGTGTCATTGCCCAGGATGTTGACCAGCACGTCCCCGTTGGCCGGCACCAGGGCCACGTCCCGCACGGCGATCGGCGCACCGGGGTTCTTCTCCGGGTCCTTGACGTCCACCCGGATCAGTCCCGGGGCGGAGGCCGGGCCGTTGGTGGCGACGTACTTCAGGTAGAAGGTCCGCTCCTGGCCGGAGCGGAACGAGACCGTGCCCGTGTCCGGGTTCATCTGGACCTCGGCGCCGGGGACCGGGTCCACGTGGGCCAGGCGCAGTTCGGAGCCGGTGGGGTCGAAGTCGTTCGCCAGGGGCGAGAAGGTGGCCTCCTCCCCCAGGTTCACGGTGACGTGGTCGGTGGCGGTGATGGGCGGTGCGGACCCCTCGGGCAGCACCTCGATCACCACGCGGCCCGTGGCGGACTCGCGGCGGTCGGAGACGGTGATCTCCAGCTCCTTGGTGCCGGTGGACTTGCCCACGTCCTCGAAGGTCAGCACCCCGTCCGGCCGGACCCGGACCACGTCCCCGTCCTCGGAGACGGCCCCCATCAGCTGCAGGTCGTCCCCGTCCGGATCCTGCCAGTCGGTGAGGATGTTCTGGGAGACCTCGGTGCCGGCCTGGACCCGCAGCGTGGTCACGCGTTCCTGCTCGGGGGCGCCGTTCTGGGCCTCGGGCACCACCCGGACGGTGGCCCGGGCGGTGTCCGTGCCACCCCGGCCGTCGTCGGCCTCGTAGGTGAAGGAGGCGTTGCCGGTGGCATCGGGGGGGACGACGAGCTGGAAGCCGGTGCTGTCATGGATGGGCTGCAGGGTGCCGACCTGCGGCTGGTCGCCCTTCAGCGCGGCGGTCAGCAGGTCCCCGTCCGGGTCCACGTCGTTGAACAGCACGGGCAGTGCCGTCGTCCGGCCGGCCCGGACCCCGAAGGAGTCGTCCCGGGCCACCGGTCTCTGGTTCTCCTCCTGGCGGTCCGGCAGCTCGATGGAGTCGGTGATCTCGTCCGACTCCTCCTCCTCCTGCTCGCCCTCGCCCTTCGGCGGTTCCAGGTCGGCCCAGTTGTTGACGATCTTCATGGCGTCCTGGACCAGCCAGGTGTTGCCCTGCGAGATGTCGTTGAGCACCACCACGTCCCGGTTGACGCGGAAGACCAGCTGCGCGGCGGCGGGGATCTCGGGGATGCGCTCGGTGACGTCCTGGGCGTCGTCGTCACAGTCCCGCTGGTACAGGCCGGACCCCTGCCAGGCGGAGTGCGTGCACGTGCCCACGCGGACCGGCTGGACCGGGGTGCCCGTGGCCTCCGCGGCCGAGTACGTGGCCTCTCCCCCGTCCAGGGGGACGGTGGCCGTCTTGTTGGCGAGCGCGACGACGGCGCCGTCCGCCTCCGGTCCGGGCGCCTGGAGCCGTCCCCCGGCCGGGTCGACGACGGTGGAGGACCGCCCCTCGGAGGTCACCAGCGTGCCGGAGTCCGCGTCGAACACCACGCCGGTGTCCCCGACGGCGGAGACCTGCGGGGACGCCAGTCCCTTGAGCCCGTCCACCTCGGTGGAGACGATCTCGCGGAATCCGGCCGGTTGCCCGGCCGAGGCGCCCCCGTCACCGGCGCCGTCCTCCCCCTGCCCGCCGTCCTCCCCCGTGCCGACCCGTTCGGTCGCGGCGGCCTCCCGGCGCTCGGACTCGGTCAGGGGGCGGAAGCCCGTGATGAGCTCGGCGTCCAGGTCCGCGATCCACACGGTGTCGTCCCGGCCCACGGCCGCGGCCACGCGGCCCTCCGCCTCGTAGAGCGGTTCGGCGCCCTCCGAGGACATCGCCCCCATCTCGGCACCGGCGGCGGCGTACACGCGCCCGCGCTCGGCATCGACGACGGCCACGACGTCCTGGCCGTAGGAGAAGCCCGCGTTGGCCGGCAGCATGTTCTCGTCCGTCAGCTCGAAGGCGGCAGGGTCCACGGTGACCAGTGCGCCGATCTCGCGGTCGCGCAGGTAGACCTGGTCCGCGTGCTGGGCCAGGTCGTACTCGGTCATGGTGGTGGTGACGCCGCCGTCGAGGGTCTGCGACTGGTAGTTGAGGTGGGCGACCTTGCTCTCCTCGCGGTTCACCACCCACACGCCGCCGTCGTTGAGGTCCACGTCCGCGGTCTGGAAGCCCGGGTAGAGGATGGCGCCGGTGACGGCGAGCGCGGACACCCCGACGAACGCCGTGGCCTTCAGGGCACCCTGGCGTCCGGCACCGAAACCTGCATTCACGATGACCCCCCATAGTGACCATTCCAGCGCGCGGGGTCCGTGGACCCACGGGCCGCCCCGGTGAGTCTATCCCGTGGAACACGGCCACAACCGCACCCGACATGGGGAGTTCTCCCCATCGGGCGTGGTGTGGCGGGGGTTCAGTCGACGACGAGTCCCTCGCCGGTACCGGACATGAGGATGGACGGACGGATCTCACCGAAACCGCGCACCATCTGCGGCGGCTGCGGGATCAGCACGAAGCGCTCGTCCCCCTCCAGGGCCAGGGCGGTCATCGCGTCGACCAGCACGCTGCCCGGGTCGGCGAGCGCGGTCAGCCGGGAGGCCAGGTTCACGGTGGGTCCGTAGATGTCCCCGAGGCGGGACAGCACGCGCCCCCAGACGAGGGACACCCGGGCGGAGGGCAGCACCGGGTCCTCGCTCATCGCCTTGGCCAGCGCCAGCGAGATCTGCGCCCCGGCCTCCGGGGTCTCGGCGTTGAACAGCACCTCGTCCCCGACGGTCTTGACGAGCCGGCCGCCGCCGATCGAGATGATCTCGGCGCACTTGTTCTCGAAGCGCTGGACCATCTGGGCCAGGGTGCGCTCGTTCATCCGCCGGGAGAGCGAGGTGTAGGAGACCATGTCCGCGAAGCCCACGGCGCGGGCCAGCGGCAGCGGGGCGTCGTCCTCGGACCCGTCCCGGCCGATGGCGCTGGCGGCCAGTCCTGCCTCGGCCCGGACGGTCAGTCGCTGCAGGGCCGAGTTGAGCTGGCGACGGTAGGAGTACTCCATCACCTGTTCGAGCGGCTCGATGATCTCGGGGAGCATGCCGACCACGGCACGGCGTGCCTCCGGGTCCGTCATGCCCTCCTCGCTGATCTTGTTCTCCACGAGCGCCTCGATCTGCCAGACGACCATCCGGTCCGTCATCTGGCCGATCGAGCGGGTCAGCGAGATGGCGGTCTCCTCGTTGAGCACGCCGCGGCGCACCAGGTCGATCATGGTGCCGATCGCGGCCGTGTCCTTCGGCGTGAAGGCCCGGTCCCCGTCCTGGACGTTCGGGAACCCCAGGGCGCGCCAGAGCTTGCGGGCGGAGATCAGTGAGACGCCGAGCTCGCCGGCCATCTCGCGGCGGGTCAGCGTGCGCGGGCCGCCGAGCAGGTCCGTCTCCAGGGCGGAGATCGCCTGGGTCCAGGTGGCCGGGTCCTCCTGGATGGCCAGCGACGAGGTGGCGGTGGTGTCCGGCGGCGACTCGGCCGGTTCCGGTTCCGAGGACGGCCCGGCGGCCACCCCGGCCGCGCCCGGCTCCCCGGGTGACCGCGGTGCCGTCGGCTCGCCGCCCGCCGGGATCACCGGCAGCGGGGAGGTGACGGGGAAGGGCTCATCGGCGTGGCCGGCGGGCCCCGCCGGCCCGTCGGCGCGGGACGGGTCCTCAGCCATGGTGACCACCGCCCCCGGCGGAACCGGGCGATGCCGGGGCCGGCGAGACCGTGTACGAGGAGTACGGCGGAGCGGCCTGCTCCGCCACCTGCCGGCGCAGGGAGGCCACCTCGCGCAGGATCAGCTCGCGGAACCGCACCGCCTCCGGCATCCCGGCCAGCACCCATTGGGAACCGGCTCCGTGCTCGATGACGAGGTCTCCGGCACCGGCCATCCGCTGGCCCCGGCGCTGGCGCAGCCGCACGTCGTACACGGCCAGCAGGTGCAGGGCGCGCTCCCGGGACCGGCCCGGGCCGGCGCGCTGGACGATCCGGAGACTGGTGAGGACGGTCGTGCGCGTGAGCCACCGCCAGGCCGGGCGCAGGCAACCGAACAGCAGGGCCAGGGCGGCGAGCACCCAGACGGCGCCGGTCAGCCATGGACGCGCCTGGACGAGGGCCTCGGGGAGGTCACCGCGGGCCAGGACGCCCTGGAGGTACCCGGTGGCCAGGGCGATGAGCATCAGCCGCAGGACGGGCATGGTCAGGGCGCGCGGATGGGCCCGGGTGCGCACGCGCACCTGTTCCTCTGGTGACAACCGCAATCCCACGTCCGTAGCGTCCTTCCCTGTGTGACGGTCCTGTGTCACGGTCCCCCGGGTGTCACGGTCCCCTGGGTCAGCGGCGCAGGTGCACGACGTCGGCGGCGGAGACCTCCAGCAACTCACCCCGCCGGGAGGCACCGGCGACCGCTGCCTCTATCCTCCCACGGTCGGCGGGCTCGATCAGCAGGGTCCCGCCCGGCCCCAGCCCCCGGGCGGTGCCGGCCAGCGTGGTCCCGCCCGGCAGCTCGGCCCGGACCTCCGCCCCCAGGGTGCCCAGTCGCTCGACGACGGCGCCCACCGCCGGGTGCGTCCCGTCGACGTCGGCGCCGGGGTCGGCACCGGGACCGCCGATGGCGGCCTCGAAGGCCGCCAGGGCCTCGCCCAGGGAGCGCAGGAGGGCGTCGAGGACGTCCACGGCGAGGGCGGAGGTCCCGTCCGCCGGCCCCCGGTCCCCGGCTCCGTCGGGCAGCCACTCCGCCATCGACGTCGCGGTGGGGACCGGGGCCCCCTCGGGGCCGAAGTCCAGGTTGAGCCCCAGCCCCAGGACGATCCCGGACTGGTCCGGCAGCACCCCGGCGAGGATGCCGCAGAGCTTGCGGCCGTCCGGGGCCAGGACGTCATTGGGCCATTTCACCGTGGCGGCGATCCCCCGCCGGTCGAGTTCCCCGGCGGTCACGGCGGCCGCGATCAGGGTGGCCCAGCTCCAGTGCTGGAAGGGCACCCGGAGCCGCAGCACGACGGACACGGACAGGGCGGTGCCGGCCGGCGTGGTCCAGTCACGCCCCTGCCGTCCCCGTCCGGTGCGCTGGTCCAGGGTGGCCACGGCACGCAGGTGCGGCCAGTCCCGCGGCGCATCCGCGGCGGCCTCGAGCACGAGCTGCTGCGTGGAACCGGTGTGGTCGAGCCAGGTGACCTCCGGGACGGGGGGACGGGCTGCGGCGGGGGGCGTGTCACTGTCCATGACCACAGGTATACCCCGTTCCGCCCGTCCGGCCGGCGGACCTACACCACCGCCCGGCACGGCGGTACCCTCGTGTCCTCCGGTTCGGTGACTGGTGAACGGGGTCGGGCATGACGGGTGACCAGTGGGCCAGGCCCACCGCCTACGAACGGTTCATGGGGCGGTGGAGCCGCCTGCTGGCACCGCGGTTCCTCCAGTGGCTCCAGGCCCCGGCGGGAGGGCACTGGCTGGACGTCGGTTGTGGCACCGGCGCGCTCACCGCCGCCCTCTGCGCGAAGGCCGATCCGGCATCCGTGCTGGGCTGTGACCCCTCGGAACCGTTCATCGAGTACGCCCGCGAGCACGTGCCGGACCCGCGGGCGCGCTTCGTGGTCGCCCAGGCGCCCGGGCTGCCGGCACGTGAGGGCGGTTATGACGGCATCAGCTCGTTGCTGGCCCTGAACTTCATGCCTGACCCCGGGCAGGCCGTGCGGCAGATGGCGGCCCTCCTGTCGGGCCCGCACGCCCAGGTCTCGGCCTGCGTCTGGGACTACGGGGAGCGGATGCAGATGCTGGACCGGTTCTGGCGCACGGCCGCGGCGGTGGACCACCGTGCCCGTGAGCTCGACGAGGCCCGGCGCTTCCCCCTGTGCAGGCCCGAGGCACTGGAGAGGCTGTTCCGTGGGGCCGGGCTGCGGCGGGTGCGCGTGGAGCCGGTGTGGCTGCGCACCGTCTTCGCGGGGTTCGAGGACTACTGGCAGCCCCTGCTCACCGGGGACGGACCTGCCCCGGCCTACGTGGCCACCCTCGACGAGGACCACCGGGATGCGCTGTGCCGGAGGCTCAAGCAGGCCCTGCCCGGGGGCACGCACGGCAGGATCTCCCTGCTGGCGCGCTCCTGGGCCGTCCGCGGCATGTTCCGGTGAACGCACGCCACCGGATCCTGCCCCGGCCCCGCGGCGTGGCGGGTCCCGCGGTGCGCATCGGTTGCGACGGGGCGCAACGGCTCCGACGGGGCGCGTCGGGCGTACGTTGTGCGGTTCCTACAACGGGCTCCCGGCCGCTCCTGCCTAGACTGGGGCGATGACAGCGGTCGTCCGCGCCTCGAGGGGTTCGGACCGCCCGGCTGGACTTGTATGAATGATCCAAGCGACGGAGGACCCGTGACCCTTCCTGCCCAGGCCGGCACCGGGACGAGCCCGGACGAGGCCGCACCGGACCTGACGACCACGGCGGGCAAGCTGCAGGACCTGGCCCGGCGCCGGGCCGAGGCGGCCCTGCCCGCCGGCCGGGCCGCCGTCGAGAGGCAGCACGCGCGCGGCAAGCACACGGCCCGCGAGCGCGTGGACCTGCTGCTGGACCCCGGGTCCTTCGTGGAGTTCGACGCCCTGGCGGTGCATCGCACCACGGCGTTCGGGATGGAGCGCAAGAGGCCGGTCGGTGACGGCCTGGTCTCCGGGTACGGCACCGTGGACGGCCGGCTGGTGGCCGTGTACTCCCAGGACTTCACGGTCTACGGCGGTTCCCTCAGCCAGGTCAACGGCGAGAAGATCGTCAAGGTCCAGGAGTTCGCCGCGCGCAACGGCTGCCCGGTGATCGGCATCAACGACGGCGGCGGCGCCCGCATCCAGGAGGGCGTGGCCTCGCTGGCGATGTTCGCGGACATCTTCCGCAACAACGTCATGTCCTCCGGGGTCATCCCCCAGATCTCCGTGATCATGGGGCCCTCCGCCGGCGGCGCCGCCTACTCCCCCGCACTGACCGACTTCATCATCATGGTCGACCAGACCTCGCACATGTTCATCACCGGGCCGGACGTCATCAGGACCGTCACCGGTGAGGACGTGGACATGGAGACCCTCGGGGGCGCCCGGCAGCACAACACGGCCACCGGCACGGCCGCCTACCTGGCCCCCACCGAGGAGGACGCCCTGGAGTACGTCCGGGAACTGCTCGAGTTCCTGCCGGCCAACAACCTGGCCGAGGCTCCCGTGGAGGCGTTCGTGGAGGAGCTCGAGGTCACCGACGAGGACCTTGAGCTGGACACGCTGGTCCCGGACTCGGCGAACCAGCCCTATGACATGCTCACCGTGATCGAGCACCTGCTGGACGAGGGCCACTTCCTCCAGGTCCATGAGCTCTACGCCCCCAACGTGATCACGGGCCTGGGGCGGATCGAGGGCCGGACGGTGGGGGTGGTGGCGAACCAGCCGATGCAGTTCGCCGGCACCCTGGACATCAACGCCTCGGAGAAGGCGGCCCGCTTCGTGCGGTTCTGCGACGCCTTCAACATCCCGATCATCACCCTCGTGGACGTCCCGGGCTTCCTGCCCGGCACCGACCAGGAGTTCTCCGGCATCATCCGCCGCGGCGCCAAGCTGATCTACGCCTATGCCGAGGCCACCGTGCCGAAGCTGACGGTCATCACGCGCAAGGCCTACGGCGGGGCCTACATCGTCATGGGCTCGAAGAAGCTCGGCGCGGACGTCAACCTGGCCTGGCCGACCGCGCAGATCGGCGTGATGGGGGCCCAGGGCGCCGTGAACATCCTCTACCGGCGCGAGCTGACGGCGGTGGAGACCGCGGGCGGGGACGTGGAGGCCAAGCGCGCCGAGCTCGTCGAGGACTACGAGGCCGAACTGCTCAACCCCTACCAGGCGGCCGAGCGGGGATACGTGGACGACGTCATCACCCCCGCCGAGACGCGCGTCCAGCTCGTACGCGGCCTGCGCGCCACGTTCCACAAGCGCGAGGCCCGGCCCGCCCGCAAGCACGGGAACATCCCGCTGTGACCACCACGCACGGCACCACCACGGGGAGGAGAACCCTGGAGATGAGCACGCTGACGAACCACGGGACGGACACGGACACCGGCGAGGAGCCCACGGTGGTCATCCGCGGGACCCTGGACGCCGAGGAGACCGCGGCCCTGACCGCCGTCCTGCAGGCCCTGGCAGTCCAGGCCGGCGACGCGGGGAACGGGGGCACCGGGCCGGACGGCACGGACCGCACCCTGGACCGCCGCCGCCGGCTGGGCCTGTGGGCCCGCCCCGGTTCCGACTCCTGGAGGCACGCCGCCGGGGCGAGCTGACCGGTGCCGGGCCCCCGCCCCGGGCGGCGGGTCCGGGGCGGCCCAACCCTGTCTGCCCGGCTGGTGCCGGACCTATGATGTGGCCACCCCCGCGCGACACGCCGCGGCATCCAGCCCCCGTGTCCTCCCCGCCGCACGCCTCATGAGACACCGGTTCCGTCCCACCACTCTCGACCGAGGATCCATCATGAAAACCCTGTCCCGCACGTTCACGGTGGCCGGATTCGCCACCCTGCTCACCGCCTTCGTCGGAGCCACGGCCGCCCAGGCCGCCACGAGCGCCACCCTGCCGGACGAGGGCACCCTGCTCGGTGACGGCGCCGGGGTCTCTCTCTCGGTGGACTTCGACTGCGACGCCGGCTGGTCCGCCAACGTCTGGGTCGAGGCCGCCCAGCGGACCGGCGGGGACAAGGTGGCGACCGGCATGGGGTACTCCACGACCGTGGAGTGCGCCGCCGGCGAGGAGTCCGTCGACGTGGTGCTCCTGGCCGCCGGGGACTACCTCGCCTTCGAGGAGGGTGACGCGGTGGTCCGCGTCTCCGTGTCCGCGTGCGGCACCGAGACCTGCGACCAGGCCGTGGCGGCCGGCGTGATCGGGTTCAGCGAGGACGGCGACCACGACGACGAGTGAACGCCGTGGGGCGGGCCTGGCCCACCCGACGGCGCGCGGGGGCGTGGCGGGGCCCGGGGCCCCGCCGTAGCCCCGTCGTAGCCAGGTCGTGGACCCGCTGTGGCCTGCGCCACCTGGTCGACTACGCTCGGAGGGGTGAACGCAGCGCACCAGAACCAGCCCACCGCCTCCGCGGGCGCCACCGGCCTGACCCGCCGGCCCAGCCCCATCGACGAGCTCGCCGACCGCTACTTCGCGGACACCCTCGCGTTGAACCCGGAGGAGGCCACGGCCCTGGGCCACCCCGGTCACGAGACCGAGTACGCGGACTACTCCCCCGCCGGCACCGCCGCCCAGGACGACCTCGACCGCCGGGTCCTGGCCGACCTCGACGCCCTGGACCCGGTCGACGAGGTCGACCGGGTCACCG
Source organism: Citricoccus sp. (assembly GCF_035445025.1). Taxonomy (NCBI): domain Bacteria; kingdom Bacillati; phylum Actinomycetota; class Actinomycetes; order Micrococcales; family Micrococcaceae; genus Citricoccus; species Citricoccus sp. Next base: position 56,123 of record NZ_DAOMPX010000002.1, read on the forward strand.
CCGCGGCGATGCGCGAGCGGATCGGGCTGCAGCGGGAGATCACCGCCACGCAGCGCACGGAGCTGAACAACCTGGCCTCCCCCGCCCAGGGGATCCGCGAGATCTTCGACCTCATGCCCACGGACACCGCCGGGCAGTGGGAGCACGTCGCCGGACGCCTGGCGAACCTCCCGGCCGCCCTGGAGGGCTACCGCGCCTCGCTGCTGCACTCCCGGGAGGCCGGTCAGGTCCCCGCCCGCCGCCAGGTGGACATCGTCATCGAGCAGGCCGAGGCGCACTCCTCCCCCGGGGGCTTCTTCCCGGGCCTGGTCGAGCGGGCCGGGGCGGCCGGCGTCGTGCCCTCCTCCCTGCTGACCGAGCTGGAGGGCCGGGCGCTGCGCGCCGGGGAGGCGTACCGGTCCCTGGCCACGTTCCTGAAGGAGGAGCTGCGCGACGCCGCCCCGGAACGTGACGCGGTGGGGAGGGACTACTACGCCCTGGCCTCCCGGGAGTTCCTCGGGGCCAGCGTGGACCTGGAGGAGACCTACCAGTGGGGTCTGGAGGAACTGGCGCGGATCGTGGCCGCCCAGCGGGCCGACGCCCAGGCCATCCGCCCCGGGGCGGGCATCGAGGAGGCCCGGCAGGTGCTCAACGCCGACCCGGCCCGGCGCCTGGAGGGCACCGGCGCGCTCAGGGACTGGATGCAGGCCACCTCGGACGCCGCCCTGGAGGCGATGAGCGCCTACTTCGACGTCCCCGCGCCCATGGACCGGATCGAGTGCATGATCGCCCCCACCCAGGAGGGGGGCGTGTACTACACCGGACCCTCGGAGGACTTCTCCCGCCCGGGCCGGATGTGGTGGTCCGTGCCCGCCGGTGAGGACTCCTTCACCACGTGGGAGCAGAAGACCACGGTCTACCACGAGGGCGTGCCCGGCCACCACCTGCAGGTCGCCACGGCCATGCTGAACCGGGAGGAGCTCAACGACTGGCGGCGCAACGCGCTGTGGACCTCGGGTCACGGCGAGGGCTGGGCCCTGTACGCGGAGCAGCTGATGGAGGAGTTCGGGTTCCTCCAGGACCCGGGAGACCACCTCGGGATGCTCGACGCCCAGCGGATGCGGGCGGCCCGCGTGGTGTTCGACATCGGCGTGCACTGCGGCTTCGAGGCCCCGGCCGAGTACGGCGGCGGCACCTGGACCCCGGAGGCCGGCTACGCCTTCCTGCAGGAGCACATCAACGACACCCCGGGCCAGGTGCGGTTCGAGTTCATCCGCTACCTCGGCTGGCCCGGCCAGGCCCCGGCCTACAAGATCGGCCAGCGCATCTGGGAGCAGATCCGCGCCGAGCACGCCGCCCGCGCCGGCCACGAGGGCGGGACCTTCGACCTGAAGGACTTCCACACGCGCGCGCTGCGCCTGGGGTCGATGGGCCTGGACACCCTGCGCGAGGCACTGGCATGACCGTCCCGCCCGCCGCAGCCGCACCCCGGCTCGTCCTGGCCTCCGCCTCCCCGGCCCGCGCGCGGATCCTCGAGGCCGCCCGGATCGGGTTCACCGTGGTGGTCTCGGAGGTCGACGAGGACGCGGTCACCGAGGCCCACCCGCTGGCCGGACCGGCCGAACTCGCCCTGCTGCTGGCCCACGCCAAGGCGGAGGACGTGGCCACGCGCCCGGAGGCCGCCGGAGCCCTGGTGCTGGGCTGCGACTCGGTGTTCGAGCTGGACGGGACCGCCTACGGCAAGCCCTACGAGCAGGGGGTCGCTCGGGACCGCTGGCGGCTGCAGTCCGGGCGCACCGGACAGCTGCACACCGGGCACTCGCTCATCGACACCAGCCACCACGCCACGGCCGGGCTCCGCGGGCCCGATGCCGGCAGCGCACCGTCCGCGACCGCGCTGGCGACCGCCTCGGTCACCTTCGCGGACGTGACGGAGGCCGAGATCGCCGCGTACGTCGGTTCCGGGGAGCCCCTGCAGTGCGCGGGGGCCTTCACCATCGACGGTCGGGGCGCCGCGTTCGTCTCGGCCGTGCACGGTGACCCGAACGCCGTGATCGGGGTGTCCGTCTCGACGTTGCGCGGCCTGCTGCACCAATTGGGGTGGTCCATCACCGACTTGTGGGATTCCTACAAGTGAGGACAGCCGACGCGGGGAAACCGCGCCGGATCCTGTAGGAATCCCACGGCCCGGTCTAGGCTCGGGCAGGTGAGCCTGCAGCCGGTGTCCGGTACGGACCGACAGGCTCCTGACGCGAACCGCTTGTGAAGGAGTCCCCACCCGATGCCCCAGACGACGCCGAACGCCCCCACCGCCCCGCGCCGCTTCTCGCGGGTGCTGGTGGCCAATCGCGGGGAGATCGCCGTCCGGGTCATCCGGGCGGCCCACGACGAGGGGCTCACGGCCGTGGCCGTCTACGCCGAGCCGGACCGCGATGCGCTGCACGTGCGGATGGCCGACGACGCCATCTCCCTGGGCGGGGCGACCGCCGCCGAGTCCTACCTGGCGCAGGAGAGGATCCTGGCGGCGGCCAGGACCGCCGGCGCGGACGCCGTGCACCCGGGGTACGGGTTCCTGTCCGAGAACGCCGACTTCGCCCGGGCGGTCGAGGCCGCCGGGCTGGTGTGGATCGGCCCCCCGCCGGCCGCCATCGAACGGCTCGGGGACAAGGTCTCGGCCCGGCACCTGGCCCAGGAGGTCGGCGCCCCCCTGGTCCCCGGGACCGCCGATCCCGTGGCCGACGCCGGCGAGGTGCTGTCCTTCGCCGACGCGCACGGCCTGCCCCTGGCCATCAAGGCGGCCCACGGCGGTGGCGGCCGGGGCATCAAGGTGGCCCGGACCCGCGAGGAGGTCCCGGAGCTGTTCGAGTCGGCGGTGCGCGAGGCCACGGCCGCCTTCGGCCGGGGCGAGTGCTTCGTGGAGCGCTTCCTCGACGCGCCCCGCCACGTGGAGACCCAGTGCCTGGCCGACCACGCGGGGACCGTGGTGGTGGTCTCCACCCGCGACTGCTCCCTGCAGCGCCGCAACCAGAAGCTCGTGGAGGAGGCCCCGGCCCCGTTCCTCACCGCCGAGCAGCAGCAGCGGCTGTACGCCGCCTCCAAGGACATCCTGCGCGCCGCCGGTTACGTGGGCGCCGGGACGTGCGAGTTCCTCGTCGGCGCGGACGGCACCATCTCCTTCCTCGAGGTCAACACCCGGCTGCAGGTGGAGCACCCGGTCTCCGAGGAAGTCACGGGGCTGGACCTGGTCCGCGAGCAGTTCCGGCTGGCCCGCGGTGAGGAGCTCGGCTACCGGGACCCCGAGGTCCGGGGCCACTCCCTCGAGTTCCGCATCAACGGGGAGGACGCCGGCCGGGACTTCATGCCGGCCCCCGGCACCCTGACCCGGTTCCGGCTGCCCTCGGGTCCGGGTGTGCGCGTGGACACCGGCGTCGAGGAGGGCGAGACCATCAGCGGGAACTTCGACTCGATGATCGCCAAGCTCATCGTCACGGGCGCCACCCGCGAACAGGCCCTGGAACGCTCCCGGCGGGCGCTGGCGGAGATGCAGGTCGCCGGTATGCCCACCGTGCTGCCGTTCCACCGCGCCGTGGTGGCCGACCCGGCGTTCGCCCCGCGGGACGGATCCGCCTTCACCGTGCACACCCGGTGGATCGAGACCGAGTTCGAGAACACCATCGAGGCGTTCGCGGCACCCGTCGCCGCCCCGGACCAGCCCGGGACGGAGGACCGCCGCTCGGTGACCGTCGAGGTCAACGGCAAGCGCGTGGAGGTCACGCTGCCGGCCATCTTCGGCGCCATCTCCACCGCGGCGGGCAATGCCCGGGCCGGCAGCCGGCGCCGGAAGGCCCGCGGCGGCCGCGGCGTGACGGCCGCCGCCGCCGACGGGGACACGCTCACCTCACCGATGCAGGGCACCATCGTCAAGGTCGCCGCCGGGGTCGGGGACACCGTGGCCGAGGGGGACCTCATCATGGTGCTGGAGGCGATGAAGATGGAACAACCGCTCACCGCCCACAAGTCCGGCACGATCACCGAGCTGGCGGCCGCACCGGGGGCCACGGTGACGGCCGGTGCCGCCATCGCCGTCATCGGGGACTGAGGCCGGGGACCGGAACTCCCCCGGCGTCCAGAGCGTCTCAGGATGTGGACGGACTGTCCGCATGCTGACCATGCGCATAAGATAGTGGGGCCGCAGAACCCGCACCGGTCCTGCCGGTCACCGCACCGGGCCCGCACCTTCGGCCCCGGGTCACCGGTTTCGCCCGTTCACGCGGCCATCATCATTGCCTTCCCGAGGAGTCTTGCCATGCCCGCTGACCTGTCCACCGACGGTCCGGCCTCGCCGGAGCCGGTCGACGCCAAGGACGACGGCACCGCCGAGCTGGGTGTCCCCCGCTCGCGCGTGGTGCTGGCGTCACTGATCGGGACCTCGATCGAGTTCTACGACTTCTACGTCTACGCGACCGCGGCCGTCTCGGTCTTCCCGCTGATCTTCTTCGCCTCGGGTGACGAGGGCGCCGCCCTGCTCGCGTCCATGGCGACCTTCGGCGCCGCCTTCGTCGCCCGGCCCGTCGGCTCCGTGCTGTTCGGCCACTTCGGCGACCGGATCGGGCGCAAGGCCACCCTGATCGGCTCCCTGCTGACCATGGGCATCGCCACGTTCCTCATCGGGATGCTGCCGACCTACTACCAGATCGGCCTGTGGGCCCCGGCCCTGCTGACCATCCTGCGCTTCTGCCAGGGCCTCGGCCTGGGCGGCGAGTGGTCCGGGGCGGCCCTGCTGGCCACCGAGACCGCCAAGGAGGGCAAGCGCGCCTGGGCGGCGATGTGGCCCCAGCTCGGCGCCCCGATCGGCTTCCTGCTGGCCAACGGCCTGTTCCTGATCCTGACCCTGGCCTTCAACCACGACTCCACGAACCCGGACATGGACGGCCCGTTCCTGACCTGGGTGTGGCGCCTGCCGTTCCTGCTCTCGATCCTGATGGTCGCCATCGGCATGTACGTCCGCGTGCGCCTGCAGGAGACCCCGGTGTTCCGCCGGGCCGTGGAGAACGACGAGCGCGTCAAGGCACCCCTGGGCGAGGTGTTCCGGAAGAACTGGTGGGAGCTCATCCTGGGCACCTTCATCATGCTGGCCACCTACGTGCTGTTCTACCTGATGACGACCTGGATCCTGTCCTACGCCATCGGCAACCCGGAGAAGACCGGCGGGCTCGGCGTGCCCTACTCCGACTTCCTCGTCCTGCAGCTGATCGGCATCCTGTTCTTCGCGGCGTTCGTGCCGGTGGCCGGCCTGCTCGCCGACCGCTTCGGCCGCAAGCCGACCCTGATCGTCATCACCGTGCTGCTCCTGGCCTTCGGCCTGACCTTCGGCTGGTGGCTGAGCTCCGAGTCCATCGGCCAGGGCACCGACCTGAACAGCGTGCAGATGATGCTGTTCCTGATCGTCGGCATGACGCTGATGGGCCTGACCTTCGGCCCGATGTCCGCCGTCCTGCCGGAACTGTTCCCGACCAACACCCGGTACACCGGTTCCGGCGTCGCCTACAACGTCTCCTCCATCCTCGGTGCGGCCCTGACCCCGTTCGTGGCCGCCTGGCTGGTGCAGAACTACTCGGTGGCACACGTCGGCTACTACCTGGCCTTCGCCTCCGTGCTGACGCTGGTCGCCCTGGTGCTGGCACCGGAGACGAAGACCAAGTCGCTGGATTCCGGCAGCGCCCAGTCCCGGGCCATCGCCGAGGAGATCGTCTCCGAGCCGTGATCGGCTGATCACCCCCCAGCACGACGCCGGCCCGGCACCCTCCTGCGCGAGGGTTCCGGGCCGGCGTCGTGTCCGGCAGGCCATCCCTGCCGGCCCGCCGGCGGCGGGTGCTAGCCTGCGGCCATGGTCGAGCACAAGACCGGTGATCCGGGGGTGACCCTGCGGTTCCTCGGCGGAGCCGACACGGTCACCGGCTCCCGGTTCCTCATCGAGACGCCCTCCACCCGCGTGCTGGTGGACTGCGGGATGTTCCAGGGCCTGAAGGTGCTGCGGGAGCGCAACCGGGCCCCCTTCCCCGTCCGGCCGGACTCGATCGATGCGGTCGTCCTCACGCACGCGCACCTCGACCACACCGGATATGTCCCCGCCCTGGTGCGCGACGGCTTCCGCGGACCGGTCTACGCCACGCCGGGAACGACCGACCTGGCCGCCATCATGCTGCCGGACAGCGGCTATCTCGCCGAGGAGGAGGCCCGGCGCGCGGCGCGTTACGGGTACTCCAAACACGCCAGGCCCCGGCCGCTGTACACCGCGGCGGACGCGGAACGGTCGCTGGAGAGCTTCGTCCGCGTCGACTTCGACGCCCCGCAGGAGCTGGGCGAGGGTGTCCGCTTCACGATGATCCCCGCCGGACACATCCTCGGCGCCGCCGGCGTGCGGCTCGAGGCCGGCGGGCGCTCGGTCCGCTTCACCGGCGACCTCGGACGCCGGCACGACCCGCTGATGCTCCCGCCCCGGCCCCTGGAGCAGGCCGACGTCCTGGTGACCGAGTCGACGTACGGTGACCGGCTCCACCCGGACCAGGCCCCGGAGGACGTCCTGGCCGGCATCGTGACCCGCACGGCGAAGCGGGGCGGTGTCGTGCTGATCCCCGCGTTCGCGGTGGGACGCACCGAGACGGTCCTCTACCACCTCTCCCGGTTGCTGGAGAGCGGACGGATCCCGGACATCCCCGTGTACCTGAACAGCCCGATGGCCATCGACGCGGCGGCCATCTACCAGCGCTATCCCCAGGAGCACCGCCTGGACGCGCGCGCACTGCGCCGGATGTACGGGCTCGCCCGGCTCGTCCGCGATCCGGACGAGTCGAGGCTGCTCAACCTGCGCGGCGGGCCGATGATCATCCTCTCCGCCAGCGGCATGCTCACGGGCGGGCGGATCCTGCACCACGTCGTCGCCTACGGATCCGACCGGCGCAACGCCATCGTCCTCACGGGGTACCAGGCCGTGGGGACCCGCGGCTCCGCCCTGCTCAGCGGCGCCGACTCCCTGCGCATCTTCGGCGCCGACGTCCCCATCCACGCGGAGGTCGTGTCGATCGACGGCATGTCCGCGCACGCGGATGCCGACGAACTGTTCTCCTGGATCGCCGCCGCCCCCCGCCCGCCGGACGTCGTCTACCCGGTGCACGGGGAACGGGTGGCCTCCGATGCCCTGCGCGCCCGGCTGCAACGTTCCCTGGGCTGGCGCGCGCGCACGCCCGAGCACCTCGAGCGCGTGCGGATCTGACGCGGTCCGGAGCCGACGGCACCGGGCCGCGTCGTGGCGGTGCGGGGGTCCGGTCAGGGGGTCCGTGGGATGTTCACACCGCGCGGTGGCGATACCTACCATGGGCCCGTACCCGGGCCCATGGGCCGTCCGTGATCCTCCGGAGCGTGCCCGCCCACACCACCGAAGCACTGGAGGACGGACATCATGAGCGACCTGCTGAGGCGCGGCCACTTCCCCGAACGCCGTATGCCCTTCGACATGCCGGAGACCTTCCGGCGGCTGTTCGAGGGCGAACTGGACAAGGGCATGATCCGGGTCGAGGAGGAGGCCCGCGAGAACGAGTTGTGCATCCGTGCCGAACTGCCCGGGATCGACCCGGACCAGGACATCGACATCAGCGTGGCCGAGGGCATGCTGACCATCAGCGCCGAACGCCGCCAGGAGGAGCGCCACGAGGACAAGGAGGGGTTCCGCTCCGAGTTCCGCTACGGGTCCTTCTACCGGAGCCTGCCCCTGCCGGCCAACGCCACGGCCGAGGACATCAAGGCCTCCTACAGGGACGGGGTCCTGGAGATCACCATTCCGGTCCCCACGCCCCCCGCGGAGGACACCACCGGTCGCAAGATCCCGATCAACCGCGCCTAGGACCGCGCCGGATCCCGGCGTCCCACGAAGGAGGAGTCCCGCATGAAGGCCATGGTCTACGGCGGACCGGGGCAGAAGTCCTGGACCGAGGTCCCCGACCCGTCCGTCCAGCAGCCCACGGACGCCATCGTCGAGATCGAGACCACGACGATCTGCGGCACCGACCTCCACATCCTCAAGGGCGACGTCCCGGCCGTCCGGCCGGGACGCGTCCTGGGTCACGAGGGAGTCGGCCGGGTGGTGGAGACGGGACCGGCCGTGACCGGGGTGGGTGTCGGAGACCGGGTACTGGTGTCCTGCATCTCCTCCTGCGGCCGGTGCGCGTACTGCATCGCCGGGCTCAACTCCCACTGCCTCGGGCAGGAGGGACAGTCGGGGATCGGCTGGGTCCTGGGCCACCTGATCGACGGCACCCAGGCCGAGTACGTGCGGATCCCCTATGCGGACACCTCCCTGCACCGGCTCCCGGACAGTGTCTCCGACACGCAGGGGACCATGCTCTCGGACATCCTGCCCACCGGTTTCGAGATCGGGGTGCGGTACGGCCAGGTCCAGCCCGGGGACACGGTCGCCGTGGTGGGTGCGGGTCCGATCGGACTGGCCGTCATCCTCACCTCGTCCCTCCACGGTGCCGCGCGGGTCATCGCCCTGGACCTGGAGGAGACGCGCCTGGAGCTGGCCCGGTCCTTCGGGGCCACCGAGACGGTCCTGACGTCCTCACCGGACTGGCGCACGGTCGTGGACGGCCTGACGGAGGGACGCGGAGCAGACGTGGCCGTCGAGGCCGTCGGTGTCCCCGAGACCTTCCAGATGGCGCTGGACCTGGTCCGGCCGGGCGGCCACGTGGCCAACGTGGGCGTCCACGGCGCACCCGTGGAGTTCCACCTGGAGGACCTGTGGATCCAGAACCTCACCATCACCACCGGGCTGGTCAACACGAACACCACGCCCATGCTGCTGCGGCTGGTGGCCAGCGGACGGCTGCCGGCCGAGCAGTTCGCCACCCACCGGTTCACGTTCGACGACGTCATGGACGCCTACGACACCTTCGCCCGCCCGGCCGAGACCAGGGCACTGAAGGTCGTCATCACGAGGTGATCGCCCGGGGGGCCGTCCACGGGCCCCCTGTGCCGGCCCGGTTCGCCCCCCGGCTCACCGACGGCGGCCGCGGAGGAAGTACAGAACGGGGCCGACGAAGTTCACGGCGATGACCGCGGCCCAGACCGCCTTGCGACCGTTGACCTGGCCGGCCGGCCGGCGGGCCAGGTCCACCCAGGCCGTGACGGCCAGGGACACCTGGACCGAGGCCAGGGTCAGGATCCCGGCCTGCTCACGCGGGCTGAGGTCACGCCACCTCCGGTGCGGGCGCATCACGGCACCCGGGGATCCGGCCCCGTGGAGGACGCCTGCGGTCCAGCCGGTCCGCCGGGCGGACGGGCTCCGGGGGCGGCCTCTGGCGGCACCGCCGGAACCGGTTCCACCGGGCCCTGGTCGAGCCGGAACGGCGGGTACTCGTCCCGCAGCAGCAGGACGTACGCCGAGACCCGGTACGTCCAGCGGTTCAGGCCCACGACGAAGTCGAAGAGCCCGGTGCTGTACCTGCCGGTGAACAGCAGGGCGACGGCCGCAACGAGGATGAGCAGTCCCAGCAGCGAGAAACCCCAGCCGAGGCCCGAACCGCCCGCGTAGTAACCCCAGCCGATGCCCGAGCCACCCGTGAAGATGCCGACGATGAGCAGGTGGGGGATGGCCAGCAGCCACCACTTCACCAGCACCAGTCCGCGCGACAGGCGATCCGGGTAGGCCACGTCCAACCCGGCCGGATAGTCGGCGCGGGCCAGGGTGAACGGCGGATACCGGTCCGTGCCCAGGGCCGAGTATCCGTAGAACCCCACCCGCCACGACCAGCGCAGCACCCCCACCGTGAAGGCGAACCAGCCCCGCGGATACCGGCCGGTGACGAGGATGGCGATGCCGGCCGCGACCGTGGTCACGAACAGGGCGAACCACAGCAGGGCGAGCACGATGTAGTGCGGGATCGCCAGCAGCCACTTGACCAGCCACAACCAACGGGACACCGGCGGGTCCAGTCGGCCGGTGAAGCGCACAGGGGATGCGCCCCTCGGCAGACGCCCGGACCCGGGGACCGACGCCGGAGCCGCACCGGGCCCCTGCCGGCGGCGATCCCTCCCGACGCGCGCGGCGGGCTCGATGTCCCGGCCCAGGCCCGTTGTCCCGAGGAGCAGCAGCGGAATGCCGATGACAGTGCTGATCAGGCCGGCCCACAGCAGTCCGTTGCCGACCGGGCCGATCAGCTCAGAGCGTGCCCCGGCCTGCAGGTCCACCCAGACCGGCCGGTCGGCGTTCGCGTTCATCACCACGAGGGTCCACCGCCCCGGCTGCGGGGCGAACGTGATCTCCTGCGGCCCGGCGCCCGATGCGGAGACGGCCCAGAAGTCTTCCCCGGCCGGCGGACCCGGCCGGCGATCACCGGGCGTGACCGGCACGTCGTCGCGCATCCTGTCCGAGTCCCAGTCCCGGTCCCAGTCGTCGGAATACGCGTCCGGGATGCTGCGGGGCCAGGCCCGGGGCGCGTCCCAGTCGGTGGCGAGCAGGAGCGAGCGCGGGACATCGGCCAGGTACTCCCGGACATCAGTCTCCTCAGCGATGCCGACGAAGACCTCGTCCTGCGGGACCACGGGGCTCGCCCGCAGTTGCACGCTGCCCAGGTCCGAGAGGTCCACGGTTCCGGACGTGACGGGCTCACCGGCGTCGATCACCACGGCGGGGCTGACCAGGGCGTAGCCGGTGCTGCGGTACCTCTCGGTGTCCCCCAGCAGGTAGCGGCCGTCCTGCTGGGCCGCGTCGGCCCGGAGCAGGACGGCACCGCCGGAGAGCAGGCCCAGGCCCAGCACGCCCAGGAGCACACCGAGGACGAGCAGCACCCAGTGGCCCGGTCTCATCCGGGTGGACGGCGAGGGGTCCGGGACGGCGGACGCGGTCGGCGGGGTGGGATAGGCGGTCATCACGATTACCTCGAGACGGACTGGGCCGGATGGCCCGGACTCTAGTGGCTGTCCCGTGCCCAGATCCAGAGCCGCCCGCCGCCCCCGGGGCGCCGCGCCGGACCGTCCCGCCGGCTACAGGTGGACGTGCAGCCGCCGGGCGGCCTCCGAGATCGAGCCGGACACCGAGGGGTACACGGTGTAGGTGTTGGCCAGGTCGTCCACGTGGAGCTTGTGGGTGACCGCCAGGGCCAGGGCATAGATCAGCTCGGAGGCCCGGGGGGCCACCACCACGCCGCCGATCACGGTGCCGGAGCCCTTGCGGGCGAAGATCTTGACGAAACCGTGGGTGACGTTCTGCATCTTCGCCCGGGGGTTGGTGGCCAGGTCGAGCTTGATGGTGTCCGCCTGGTACTTGCCGGAGGCGATCTGGGCCTCCGTGACCCCCACGGTGGCGATCTCGGGCGAGGTGAAGATGTTCGAGGAGACCAGGTGGGGCTGGAACGGCTTGACGGCATCCCCCATCAGGTGGGCCACGGCCACCCGCCCCTGCATGGCCGCCACGGAGGCCAGGGCGAACACCCCGGTGCAGTCGCCGGCGGCGTAGATCGTGGGCACCGAGGTGCGGGAGACGCCGTCGACCGCGACGTGCCCCGACTCGGTGAGCCGGACCCCGGCCTCCTCCAGCCCGATGCCGGCGGTGTTGGGCACCCCGCCCACGGCCAGCAGGCAGTGGCTTCCCTCCAGCACCCTGCCGCCGGTCAGGTGCACGCGCACACCGTCGGCGGTGCGCTCGACGGACTCCGCACGCGTCTTGCCGATCACCGTGACACCGTCCTCGACGAAGGCGTCCTCCAGCACCGCCGCGGCGTCCTGGTCCTCCCCCGGCAGCACCCGGTCACGGGACGAGACCAGGGAGACCCGGGCGCCCAGCAGGTTGTAGGCGGAGGCGAACTCGGCACCCGTCACCCCGGAACCCACCACGATCATGTGCTCGGGCACCTCGGTCAGGCTGTAGACCTGGGTCCAGTTGAAGATCCGCTCACCGTCCGGCCGGGCCGTCGGCAACTCCCGGGGATCCGCGCCGGTGGAGACGAGGATGGCGTCGGACTCGATCGTCTCGGTGCCCGCGGGCGTGGTGGCCTGGACCGTCGTCGGGCCCGCCACGCGTCCCTCACCGATGATCACCCGGACGCCCAGGCGCTCCAGCGCCCGGTGGATGTCCCGGGACTGCTGCAGCGCCAGGGCCAGCAGGCGCTGGTCCACGACCTTCATGTCCGCCTTCGGCACCGACTCGCCCAGGGTGACCCCGAGTCCGGAGGCGCGGCCGGCCCGGCGCATCGAGTCCGCCGTGGCGATGAGGGTCTTGGAGGGGACCACGTCGGTCAGCACCGCCGAGCCACCCATGCCCTTGCGTTCGACGACGGTCACCTTCGCTCCGAGCTTGGCGGCCACCATGGCGGCCTCGTAGCCGCCCGGCCCGCCGCCGATGATCGTCAGGGATGGATGGGGGATGATCTGGGTGCTGGTCACGGTCCCCATTCTGTCCAACCGCGGGGGATTGTGGAAACCACCCGGTCGGCCACCGCGGCCCGGCCGGGATGGCCCCGGTGACCGCCGCGTAGGATATGCGTCGTGACGGACCCTTCCACGAACCTCCTGCCCACCGACTCCTCCCCCCTGGTCGGCGACCACCCCGGTTTCGACGAGGCCCGCCGGGCGGCGGTCGCCCTCGCGCACGCCACCGAGGCCGAGGTGACGGGCCCGGGCAGCCACCGGATCGCCGTCGTGCTCGGGTCCGGCTGGGGCGGCGCCGCCGAGCTGATCGGCGAGACCACCCACACCGTGCCCACCGCCGACCTGCCCGGCTTCGCCGCGCCCAGCGTCCCCGGCCACAACCCCACGGTGCGCTCCGTGCGGCTCACGGACGGCCGGCGGGCACTCGTGTTCGGCTCGAGGACGCACTACTACGAGCACCGCGACGCCGGCGCCGTGGCGCACACGGTCCGCACGGCCGCCGCTGCCGGCGTGGAGACGGTGGTGCTCACCAACGGCTGCGGTTCACTGGTCCCCGAGTGGGGTCCGGGCACGCCGGTGCTGGTGGCCGACCACATCAACCTCACGGGGGCCACCCCGCTGGCCGGTGCCAACTTCGTGGACCTGACGGACCTGTACTCCCCGCGGATCCGGGACATCGCCCGGTCGGTGGACCCGGGCCTGCCCGAGGGCGTCTACGTGCAGTTCGCCGGGCCCCAGTACGAGACGCCCGCCGAGGTCCGTTACGCCAAGGCGATCGGCGGCGACCTGGTCGGGATGTCCACCGCACTGGACGCGATCGCCGCCCGGCACGCCGGGCTGGAGGTCTTCGGCATCTCGCTGGTGACCAATGCCGCGGCCGGCTTCAGCGGCGAGCCGCTCAGCCACGACGAGGTGGTCCAGGCCGGCCGCGACGCCGGTCCCCGGATCTCCGCCCTGCTGGCCGGGATCATCGAACGCATCTGAGAACGCGGAAGGGCAGGACATGACTGACACCCCGGGGCCGGATCCGGAATTGCTCGCCGTCGCGGAGGACTGGGCCCGCCAGGATCCCGACGACCGCGACCGCGCGCTCCTGGAGGCCGAGATCGTCGCCGCGCGGGCCGGGGACCCGCTGGCGACCGCCTCCCTGACCAGCCGGTTCGCCGGCCCGCTGGCCTTCGGCACCGCCGGGCTGCGCGCCGAGGAGGGCCCCGGCCCGGCGCGGATGAACCGTGCCGTCGTGCGGCGCACCGCGGCCGGCCTGGCGCGCTACCTGCTGGCCCGGCTCGGTGACGCCCGGGGCGACGGGGCGGACGCCGCCCGCCCGCCGCGCGTCGTCGTCGGTTACG